>JAAYUT010000153.1 GCA_012517485.1 Candidatus Atribacter fermentans | reverse complement strand
TGCCGTTAGATCTGGATAGATATCTTTCTGACCATAAGTACTAAAGGCAGTGAAATACCCTGAATGAACTGTAGACCAGCTTTTGATTCCACGGTTAGCTACCCCATAAACTTGAGGTTTTTCCTGTTTCCCCATTTCAGCTGCTTTGGTCAAGGTTGTGAGAAGATCGGGATAATTATTTGGAACCGTTAAGCCCCATTTTTCCCTGAGGTCTTCTCGGTAAACCTGGCAGAAGAATTCAGCCATAACCGGTATTGCATTCCATCTCCCTTGTCCAAGACCACCACCGATTGTTCCATCCCACATGTTCGCTCGGAGTGGCTTCTCATAGAAATCATCACGGTTATACCACTCTTGGTCGGTTAATTCAGGATTATTCCAAAATTGGTTAAGGTCTTCAATCCAACCAGCGTACTGATACCTCCATTCAAACATTGGAGATGTCATGTAAATATCAAATATTCCGCCTCCACTGCTAAGGTCGATTAATAATTTCTCAAAGAACTCTTCTTCGGGCAAAATAGCATAGGCAACCTTGATACCGGTTAACTCTTCAAAGTGTGGAATGAGTGGACGCAGTGATTCAGTAAAGGGGTGCTTATTCAGTCCAATGGTAAGTTGTGTTCCTTCAAAAGCACGCCAATTGATTTTTGCTTGCTTATAGTAGGCTAAAGGATCTTCTTGAGAAAAAGCAAGTGAACTCACTAACAATATTATCCCAATAACAATCATCACAAAATACTTTTTCATAATTTTCCCTCCCTTTTAAATATTTCAAATAAATTTTTAAAATCAAAACTTAATTCACTATTATTTAGGTAATGATCTCACCCCCTTATATCTTTTTGTAAAAATCTAAAAGGATTAATGCAACATAAATAATGGAATGTTTTTGAATTAATACAATGCATATATTCTTTTGCGGATCTTGCTCAAACCAATCTAAGGATTAAAAATGGAATAAGACAAATGACTCATTGTAAAATCGTAGGGTAACTACTATTGATGATTTCAATTAGAACTATTGATACTACTCTTATTGCTCTACTTTTCTTGAAATAAGATAAAAAATTCAGATTTGAAATAATTCCCGATAATTAAAGATTTTTGTATTAAATAATTCGCTTTGTATTTTTTCCTTGATTGATTTCTATTCAGGTTACTGAATGTATTCTTTTTTTATTTTCTTTCCACCTCAATTCTATATTAGAATTTATTTTATGTCTTTACATCCAATAAAATAATATAACATAATTAAAAAAAGGGCAATCCAACTCGAAAGAATAATATGATTAAATTTTAAACTTGAATCTCGGTAATTTATTTCAGGTCCTTGGAAAAATTTATAAAGTTTAAAAATAAAAGATGAAGTTTTTTAACCTTTAAAATAAAAGCATCGGGGCTTGAGTATCTCACCGAAATATTATTTCTTTTAGAGTAACTAACCAAGATCTCATCCTGGGTTTTCACCCTCATCCTGACCTTCTCCCATCGATAAAGCCTGAGGGGGAGAGGGGGTGAATGGGTGAGGGAGAGAAGGGAAAGCTATAAAGATAAAGTCCTTAAGAAAGGAATTATTTTACGTCATTTCGAGACCTCGTTTTTTGAGGTCGTGGCAATCTCTTGAG
>JAAYUT010000023.1 GCA_012517485.1 Candidatus Atribacter fermentans | reverse complement strand
TTGCTCCCAATCCCAAAGCTTCATTTCCTCCAATTAAAAAGCGGATTTTATCATTTTGGTTTCCATTTCTATCTAAAAATTTACGAGGGAGTTGCTGTTTTTTAATTTCTTTTTGGCCTAATGAAAGTGCATTTTTATTCAGTTGGACAATGTCATTCCCCTTTTTTTGAAATACTTTTTCCAAATACCATTCGGCAATTTTCTCATCTATTCCCAAAATTTCAATGAGAGCACCTACTGCAATAATATTGGCAAATATTGGATTCCCTAACCCTTTTGCCATCTCATAAAAATGAATTGGAATCATAGTAACTGATGAAGAGATTGAGGAATTATTTGATATGGTCCCAATTATTATTCCATCTGATCTTAATGTTGATTGGTGTATCATCTGAGTTTCTTCATTCAGACATACTAAAAGGTCTAAATCGGTTCCAATAGCTTGTATCGGTTGATCAGAGAAACGAATTTGAACCGAATTATGCCCACCACGAATGCGGGAATGATAATCTTGAACGGAAAAAACATAATATCCATTTCGGATCAGAATTCTTGATAATACCTCTCCTATGGTTTGAACACCCTGCCCCGCTTCGCCTCCTATACTAATGGTTATGTCCAGCATGTCAGTTCTCCTCCTTTTCAGTTATGAAACTGCTTGTTTAATTCCCTCCTTTAAATGGTGACAGAAAATCTACCCATTCTTTTTGTTCATAATTATCATGCTGAGCTTCATCGTGCCATTGAAGCGGAACATCTCCAACCTCGATTAAACGATAGACAGTTTTCTGATCCTTTTGGTTTGCAACAATAAAACCCTTCATTTTGACAACTGATTCCCAAAAAGGAAAACGGATACCATCATGAATTAATTTTTCAAGCATAGGAGTTATGATGGGTAAGAATAAATTTTCTAGTTGAAAAGACCAATACATCCCTGTGATCGAATCATTTACCCGAAGTTGAAGGCATTCTCCGAAGGGATCGTATTGCTTTTTCTCACCAGTTTGGAAAAAATTAATTTGTTCACCTTGTAACCAGCTTTCTTCTACTCCAATAATTTTACCCAATGCGAACAAAGATACTATTGAGATTAATTGTTTCGATTGAACCGAAGCGTATTCTTTCATCATATCATCAATGATAAGCAATTCCTCGGTTTCCATATCAGCTAAAACCCTTAAAAACTGATGCTTCTGATTTTGAATCTTTAATACATAACGGGAATCTTCAGCAATAAGCAAAAAGGATAAAGGCTGGTCATTCCATAAAACATCTCCTTTTATTGAGAGGGCAGATACCGTGAAAGAAAACAAACAAACAAGCAATAGAAGGCACCCAATAATCACACAACTTTTCACACCACACCTCCTCAAATTGATAAAACCAGTTTACCATAATCAAGGGGAATTTTTATAGCTGTCGAGTTTTAATAAAAAAATGATCATCATAGATTATGGGTTGATTTCGGTTATGGTTTTAATGTGATTTTTTAATTCATCTTTTTAAGTTAGATTGGTAAGATTTTTAATATTTCTCGATGATACTCTTGTATTGAATGAACCTGGATTGGAAATTTTTTGAGCCGCTCAATAGCATATACAGTCGCTTCGGCTCCGGAAAGTGTGGTAACATAGGTGATGTTTTTTATCACTGCTTCCTTTCGAATAAAACTACTTTCCACTTGGGTTCGTCCTCCCGAGGGAGTATTGATAATTAAGTCAATTTTTTGGTTTTTAATAAAATCTACCACGTTAGGGCGTCCCTCTCCAACCTTATTAACAATTTCAACTGATATTCCGTTATTCATTAATACTTTGGCTGTTCCTTTCGTGGCAACAATTTGGAACCCAAGGTCAACCAATTTTTTAGCTATAAAAATAATCCCTCTTTTATCTTGGTTTTTCACACTAATAAACACTCTTCCAGAACGAGGAAGCTGAGATTGGGTTCCAATTTGGGATTTAGCGAAAGCCATTCCAAAATCTTTATCAATACCCATCACTTCACCTGTAGAACGCATTTCAGGACCCAATATTGGATCTACACCTGGAAAACGATTAAAAGGAAAAACCGCTTCTTTCACTGCAAAGTGCCGGATTTCAATTTCACGATTCAAACCAACTTCTGACAATTTTCGGCCTACCATCAATTGAGATGCCAATCGAGCAAAAGGAACTCCTGTTGCTTTACTTACAAAAGGAATTGTTCTTGAAGCTCGAGGATTAACCTCCAAAACATACACGGTATCCTCCTTGACCGCATATTGTACATTCATGAGTCCAACAACATTTAATTCCCGAGCTAACGCCTGAGTAAATTGTTTTATTTGATCAACAATTTCATCGCTGAGAGAAAAGGGAGGGATCACACAAGCGCTATCTCCCGAATGGACCCCAGCTTCCTCAATGTGCTCCATAATACCGGCTACAATGGTTATCTCTCCATCACTGATAGCATCTACGTCCACCTCAATTGCATCTTCTAAAAATTTATCGATCAAAACCGGATGGCCCGGTGAAATCTCAACCGCTTGGCTCATAAATTCAAAAAGCTCGCTATCACTATAAACTATCTTCATTGCTCGCCCACCCAATACATATGATGGACGCACCATAACCGGATAACCAATTTGGGAAGCAACTTCCCGAGCACCTTCATAAGATACTGAAACTCCGTTTTTGGGCTGGATTAAACCAAGTCGATCGACTAATAGTTTAAAACGGTCCCTATCTTCAGCAATATCAATACTT
>JAAYUT010000022.1 GCA_012517485.1 Candidatus Atribacter fermentans | reverse complement strand
TAAGGCTCATCTGAATCATCACTAGAGTTGATATCTACAGGAGTAATTTATAATTTCTAATTTATATCCTTAAGGCTCATCTGAATCATCACTAGAGTTGATATCTACAGGAGTAATTTATAATTTCTAATTTTTAATTTAAATTCATCTTTTCTATGATTTTCTATTTTATTTCATATTAATAAGCTTATAAGTAATATCTTTAAATAATTAGCTTGTAAAATATATAGCTTCCATCCTATTTTCTATTTTTCCAATTTAACAGATGAGAGCAACTCCAACAAAAACCCTTAAATATTATCCAATTTACAATTATATGTTAACTTTTTTGTTTATGGGAAGTTTTATGATAGCAGGTTCAAGGAGAAGTATCGTAAAGCAGTTTGATCATTTAATGGAGATCTTTTGGATTTATCTATGCTAATCAGCTTCTTAATTTTAGGCCGGAGAAAAGGTCTGTTCCTCTTGTTGATGAGTTATCTGCAGTGATACATGATCTGCTGTCTTGAAAGAGAAGAACATGCAGTTCCGTCCGAAGAGAATGATGAAATGATTAGAACAAGAATTCAAATCACAAATTTTTATCAATCGTGAAAAAAGAATTTTAGGTGGTAATTATGGACTGATGTTATGAGTAAATCAAAATTCTCGAAGAACTGGCAAATTTGGGTGCAGATGATGAAGTTTTCATAAATGCCATAGGTAAATTAACGGAAATATAAAGTTCATGAGCTTGAAAAAGATCTCAAAGAAATTGAAGCAACTTGAAGAAATTAGAGGGAAATATGGATTAAATCTTCCGAGTCATAGACAAATCTGAATCCAGAATGGGAGATAAAATGGAGGGCTTCATATAAGATATACAACATTCGAGTGAGGAACAGGTTGAATATCGTAAAGGTGTCTGATGATTCACAGCTTTTCCTTCCCCTCCACCGTCTCCTCAAGAAAACTTATCGCAACCTCTGCCAACTTGGGATCGGTGCCCATGGCGTAGTGTGTCAGGCCGGGAAGGATGGCGAGTTGAGAGTTGGGTCTTCCTGATCCATCCCAACCTCCGTCTTTCTTACCGCCGCCCAGGAGGCCAAACATCTCCACTGCATGTGCCGGTGGGAATATATCGGCGTCTCCAGCTACGATGAGTACCTGTGCTTTGATGGCGGTTATTTGCTCTGAGTAATCGAAGTCTTTCTTCATCAGTTTTCCCCATCTTTTCAAGGAGTTGGGGGAAATCCTCCGGTTTCGGGGCAATGCTGGTGTACAACTGATACATCGGTGTTTGCTTCATTCCTTCGGCTGCTGCTGCATTGACCTGACCCTGTTGCACGAGTATGTCCGGATAAAACGCATCACGCCTGAATGGAGTCGAGGCCAGGATGAGTTTACCCACAACTTCTGGATGTCGTATCGTTGTTTGAAGGGCGACGTTACCGCCAAGTGAATAACCCATAACATCGCATTGCCCGTAGCCGAGGTACTTGATAAGAGCTGCGATATCGTCCGCCATCAACTGGTGGCTGAGAGGACGATCGATATCAGGTGTACGTCCATGCGCCTGTAAATCGACCGCTATGACTTTTCGTCCTTTAGCGAGGGCAGGGAGGTTCGCTCCAAACATCCCCATAGCCCCGAGGCCGCCGTGAAGGAGGATGAGCGGTTTACCTTTGCCGTGGATTTCGCAGTAGAGCTTAATTCCGTTAACGTCAGCATATTTGCCCAGTTGGGTTACCATAACCATTATTTTATTGTTTACGGATTATAAAATTTTTTGTTTTGATCCGGAAACGAGTTGTTCGCATTTTGTAAACTAAAAAATGTGGATTAAGAAATGCACAAAGGCATTTACAAAATAACAATGCCCTACATATTAGCTTTCAAAATGATCTTGATAGAGTACTAAGTAAACTGTGGAAAGGATAAAAAATACTTGCAAGCGTTTGTTTTATCAATAGAATAAATTTTTATAATGAACCCTCTGGGTATAGTTAACCATGATGTCGTAATATATTAGGTTTCCCGACAAAATGTCGGGAAAATGTCGAGAATAATTATGATTAAATAACTTTCTCATAACGAATATTTTTAGATCCTCCCGCTTTAACCAGCAACCTTCTTTCAATCAAAAAGTTTAAATCCCTTTGAAGTGTTCTTTCACTAACATTTGGGGCAATTCTACAATATTCATCGATTTTAATACTTCCTTTTTTCATCACATACATCATAACACTTATTTGTCTTTCATTGAGACCCTGTTCCTTGAAATAATTCTTATCATAAACTGTTTTCCCTATATAAACTGAAAAACCTCCCATTTCTTCTTTAAAAACTGGTTCAACCCTATTTGCTTTTCTCATCGAATCAACAATACGTTTTATTCCAGTTCCATATTCTTCAACAAGTCCGGACAAATAGAATATTTTGGAAATTAGAGGGTTTCGAGCTACAGATCGGTGCGGTTTTTTTAAAAGTTCCATTGTCATCCCTGCAGGAAGTCCGCCAGCATTGTGAAACCATATATGGTCATCGTACACTCTGATCTGAGTCTGCATATTATGCAGGTGATAATTGCGATGCACAATAGCATTTAATAGAATTTCACGGATAGCCTCCAGAGGATAATCCCACACATCCTTACGGGTAAATTCTTCACCAGTAATCTCATACCGCACATTGATAAAATTCTTTATGGCCTCTTCAGCATCTACCACTTGATTAAAAAGATTGCCCTCAATAAAACGATCACCAGTGATGGTTATATCATCTTTAAATCTTCCCACTCTTAAAATGGCATTAGTGAAATGATTTTGGGGATTTTTAGCAAATAGAATAACCTGCATTGGTTAATTTTCCATCGATTATCAGTTTAAGTTTCTCAAGGATAAGCATGACATCTTCATCATCCTCTGTTTTTAATCTACCGCTTCTTTCCGCCATCTTCAGAAATCTTTTCACAGTAG
>JAAYUT010000152.1 GCA_012517485.1 Candidatus Atribacter fermentans | reverse complement strand
CAAGATAAAATTATTGATATGGCAAAACGCTTTGGATTTGGAGAGGATACTGGAATTGATTTACCCGGAGAGAATCACGGTTTTCTTCCTACCTCACGGTGGAAAAGACAAAAAATTGGAGAACCCTGGTATCCGGGGGATACCATAAATCTTTCTATAGGACAAGGGTATCTTTTAGTCACTCCTTTTGAAATTTTTCAAAGTGTGGTCGCAATTGCCAACCGAGGTACGGTACCAATTCCTCATTTTTTAAAAATCATTCAAAACAGTAAGGGAGAGGTCATCGAACGCACTCTTCCGAAGGTAAAAAATCGAATCGATTTGAAGCCAGATACCTGGGAAAGGCTCATTCAAGGAATGACCAAAGTAGTCACTGAAGGAACGGGTCGAGCTTGTCGGGATCTTCCAATTTCAGTTGCTGGGAAAACTGGAACAGCTCAAAATCCTCATGGTAATGACCATTCTTGGTTTGCTGGTTTTTTTCCTATTGATAACCCCCGTTATGCTTTTGTGGTTTTGGTCGAAAACGGCGGAGATGGAAGTGGAGAAGCCGCCTATCGAAGTAAAGATTTGATTCAATGGATCTTTGATCACCGGGAGAATTCTCTCAATGAAAATGGTTAAGATGTTTCCTGTCATCATTCTTTCTCTCAATATAATAGGTCTTATGGCAGTATATAGCACCGATCCTCTCCGAGGAGAGGCTGCATTTATTCAGACATTTTTTGGGAGACAACTGGTATGGTGTCTATTAGGCTGGTCGGTTTTTTGGGGGATCAGTCATATTCATTACCATTGGTTTATCAAATTGGAATGGATTCTTTATCTGATAATCATTCTCTCTTTGTCAGCCGTTTTATTTTTTGGAAGTGGTGATGACGTGGGAGCTCGGCGTTGGTTATTTTTTCGTTCGGTTCAACCTTCAGAATTTTCCAAAGTTGGATTTATAGTTTTTTTAGCGGCGTTTTTGAGTGCTCAGAGTGAAGATTATGGAAGCTGGCAACTCCTTTTAAAAACATCGCTTTTATCAATTATTCCTACTGGTTTGATATTCCTTGAACCGGATTTAGGAACTGCCTTGGTAATCATCGTTCTTTGGTTTTCAGCGTTGTTTTTTTGTGGTTTTCAATGGAAAAAAATTTTGGCGGTATTCACAGGATTGATTGGTTGTGTTCCAATTTTTTGGTTGGTTTTGCACGACTACCAAAAAAAGAGGCTTCTTTCTTTTTTTGCACCTCATTCCGATCCCCTTGGAACCGGTTATAATGTTCTTCAATCGCAAATTACCATTGGAGCGGGAGGTTTTTTTGGAAAGGGCTGGCTTTCGGGAACCCAATCCCAACTCCGGTTCCTTCCGGCTCACTATACCGATTTTATTTTCGCTTCTTGGTGTGAGCAACTGGGATTTATTGGGGGGGTGATTATCCTTGTTTTATTTTTCTGGCTCATTTGGTCAATTTTCCGAATTGGGATTGAAACGCATGATTTAGAAGGAAAGATATTAACTTCCCTCTTGGGTTCAATGTTTGTTTTTCAGGTTTTAATTAATGTTGGGATGAATATGGGTGTTATGCCGGTTACCGGTATTCCCTTGCCATTTATTAGTTATGGTGGGAGCTCGTTTTTTATTAATATGTTAGCCATGGGAATGGTATGGAATATTGCCAAGTCGGGAGGAAACGAATAGTGGAAGAAAATATGGCAGATCAAGCAAATTTTTTTAAAAATGAAATCCTAAAAACAGCCAAACCTGCACGATATATAGGAAAAGAGTGGAACATTTTAATAAAAAATCCTTCCGAAACGGTTTGTTCTATGGTGCTCGGTTTCCCCGATATCTATGAAATAGGAATGTCTCACGTGGGACTGAAAATTCTTTATCATATAATAAATAATCTTCCAGGGGTTCGTGCTGAACGAGCTTTTGTCCCTTGGCCAGATTTAGGAAAACTGATGAAAGAAAAGAACATTCCACTTTTTAGCTTAGAGAATAAAATTCCTGTTCGTTCTTTTGATATAGTTGGGCTCAGCTTACAAACCGAGATGAATTATACCAATATCCTTTATTTTCTTGATTTATCTCAAATCCCTTTCCGAAGTTCGGAAAGAGGAGATGGCTTTCCAATTATCATTGGTGGTGGGGCATCAACCTGTAATCCTGAACCGATTCACGATTTTTTTGATGCCTTTTTGATTGGGGATGGAGAAGAAGCCATCGTCGAAATTATCCAAATTATATCAGCAATGAAAGGTCAAAAAAAAGAAGATATTTTATCCGAGCTGGCAGGAATTGTTGGTGTTTATGTACCGAGTTTTTATCACGTGGATTACTCAAAAGACGGGGTTGTCTCCAAGCTTGAAAACAAAAATAAAAGAATAGTTCCTCAGGTTCAGAGAAGATGGCTTCAAGATTTAGACCGAGTACCTTATCCAGAGAAAATAATCGTTCCCTATATTAATATCGTTCATGACCGAATTCCCCTGGAAATTTCCCGAGGTTGTACCCGGGGTTGTCGTTTTTGTCAGGCGGGCATGATTTATCGACCTTACCGAGAACGATCTCCAGAAAACATAGTTCGTCTCGCAGACAAATTGGTGACTGCGACTGGTTATGAAGAACTCTCGTTGCTTTCTTTGAGCAGTACGGATCATTCCGGGATTGAAGAAATCATCGCTCATCTTTCTCAAAGATTTGAAGCAAAAAATGTGAATATTTCCCTTCCTTCTATGCGAATGGATACTTTCTCAGTTCAAATTGCTCAAAATTTAAAACGAGTTCGGAAAAGCGGTCTCACTTTTGCTCCTGAAGCAGGCACTGATCGTCTCCGTCGTATTATTAATAAAGGATTAACTGACCAGGAAATACTTTCAACTTTAGAAAAAGTATTTGAAGGTGGCTGGGATGATGTTAAGCTTTATTTTATGTTTGGACTTCCTGATGAAAAAGAATCAGATTTAGTAGGAATTTCCCAATTAGTGAATGAAGGCCTTCAAATCGGAAAAAAAATTCGTGGCAAAAGAGTGAGTATGCATTTAAACCTTTCAGCTTTTGTGCCAAAACCGCACACACCTTTTCAGTGGGTAGGTCAAAATAATTTGGAAGAGTTTGAAGAAAAAATCCAAAAAATAAAAGCTGGTTTTTCCAGGGATCGTCGTTTGATTCGTATGAATTGGTCGGATTTTCAAGAAAGCATTCTTGAAGCAGTCTTAGCCCGCGGTGATCGAAGGTTATCAAGAGCGATTGAAAAAGCTTACTATTTAGGTCAAATTATGGATGGTTGGCGAGAATTTTTCTCCTTCGAAAGGTGGAAACAGGCTTTTGAAGAAACTGGGCTGGATTATCATTTTTATTCCGAGAGATGGCGAGATCCAAAAGAAATTCTTCCTTGGGATCATATCTCTTCGGGAGTGAAGAAAGAATTTCTTTTAAAAGAATGGGAAAAATCCCGACGCCAAGAAATTACCCCACGATGTATTTCATTTCAACATTGTGAGGGGTGTGGGGTTTGTTAAGATAAATCATATGGACCGATATCGCTATCGCTGTCGTCATCTTAAATTAGTACCATTTCATCTCCTATCCCAGTTGGATCTGACTCGTTTTTGGGATCGAGCTTTACGAAGAGCCAATCTTCCCATAGCTTTTTCTCAAGGCTTTAATCCTCGTCCGGTACTTTCATTTGGACCAGCGACGGTTACCGGTGTAATAAGTTTGGCAGAGTATCTTGACATGACTTTTTATGAATCAATTGAACCTGAACATCTCAAAAACCTTCTCAATAACCAAGTGCCCGAAGGGCTGAGAATTGTCGAAGTCAACGCAATGTTTCCCGATTCTCCCAGCATTATGAAATCGCTAAAGAGCGTTCAATATGCCTTTATTTTTAAAGATGATGGTCAAATTGGGAATTCCCAAGTTCCCGTATCTTTGGAAGATATTGAAGAATTAGAAAGAAAAAAACTGGAAAATCAAGAATATATGGTATTATTCTTGTTTAAGAAAAAAAACGTGCTTTTGAATCCATACCAATCATTAGAATTAATGCCAAAAGATTCTGGTTTAAACCGAGAAAATTTGTTAGAAATTATTAAGCAGAATTATGATTGGTCGTAGTCGGTGGAGGGTTAAACTTTGAGGAAAGATATTGTCATAGATATGTCTGAAGTTGAAGTTCGGGCTGCACTTATGGAAAACGGACAGGTCGTCGAATTTTTCTTCGAAAGAGCAGCCGAGAAGAGGTTAGCAGGAAATATTTTTAAAGGGGTCGTAGAGAATGTACTCCCGGGTATACAATCTGCTTTTATCAACACCGGATTTGATAAAAATGCCTTTTTATTTATTGGAGATATATTACTGGATGAAAAAGGGAAAGTAAAAAGCATTGATCAGCTTCTTCAAACCGGAAAGGAAATTATTGTTCAAGTTGCCAAAGAGCCAATGGGAACGAAAGGAGCACGAGTGACGACTAAAATTTCTTTGCCGGGGAGATATGTGGTTTTAATGCCGGGAATGAATAATATGGGCATTTCCCATCGAATTTCTTCTCCTGAAGAACGAGAAAAGCTTAAGAAGTTGATCGAAAAGATGAGACCGGCAAATATGGGAATTATCGTGAGGACGGTAGCCGAGGGGAAAAGTAATCAAGAAATAAAAGAAGATATCGAGTCGCTTCTTCGCTTATGGAACCGAATTATGAAAAAAGCTGAACTCATTTCAGCTCCAGCAGTTCTCTATGAAGAAGCAAGTCTCATATATACTTTAATTCGAGATGTCGTTGATGATAATTTGGGAGAAATTTGGATCAATTCTTATTTTGGTTTTCAAAAATTAAAAGATTTTATTGAATCGATCATTCCCCGTTTTGTTGATCGTATTCATTTTTTTGATAGTAAAGAAAACATTTTCGATCATTTTAATTTAAATCGAGAATTGGAGAAGGCTTTAAGTCGGAAGGTCTGGCTCAAAAGTGGAGGATACTTGGTTTTTGATCGAACTGAGGCCATGACCGTGATTGACGTCAATACCGGTAAATACATTGGGAAGAAAGACCTTCAAGAAACGATTTTAAAGACCAACTTAGAAGCAGCAGAGGAGATTGCCAGACAAGTGAGGCTTCGAGATATTGGCGGGATAATTTTAATTGATTTTATTGATATGGGAAAGAAAGAACATCAAAAAATGGTTATGAATGTTTTGGAACAGTTTTTATCCCACGACCGAACTCGGTCGAGCTTAGTTCAAATGAGTGAACTTGGATTGGTGGAAATGACTCGAAAAAGAGTTCGGAAAAATCTGGATGCCATTCTTTGTGAACCATGTAATTGTTGTCAAGGTGAGGGCAGGGTCCTTTCAATAGAGACCATAGCTATTAATTTTTTTCGAAGAGTTGAGGAAATTTGCCGCCACTCCCAATCTATGACTATTTATATAGCAGTAGGATCAGAATTGGGAGAATATTTAAAAAATAAAGGGAAAATCTTTTTAAATAATTTAAAAAAGATTTATAGTAGAGAATTAATCTGGAAAATTGATACAAATTTGTCTCCCCGCCGTTATTCGATTATTGAAGTTGGCAAGGATGAAGTTTGGGAATCTGTCGATAAAATGGAATAATCTTGGATGGTATCGTTTGACAAAACCTTTCAATATTGATACAGTCTTAACCGTTAAAATGAAAGCTGATATTCAAGCCAAAATTTTTGAAGAAAAAAGGAAAAATTCTAAGTGGATTTTCATTCTGTTTAAAAACATAAGATGAGGATGAAAATCCAGTTCAGAAATCAATTTCCCCCTTTCAAAAAAGGGGGTGAGGGGAATTTGAATTTATTCCTGCTCCGTCATGGCGAGGAGCAATGCGACGTGGCAATCTCATTTACTGAATCTGTCATTCTGAGGAGTCTGGTGATTTTGACCGGACGACGTGAGAATTTCATCCTTTCCAATTCTATGATTCTACAATACTACAAATAATTAAAGATGACTCAAGAGATTGCCACGACCTCAAAAAGCGAGGTCTCAGGATGACGGGTGTGGTGTCAGATGAGAT
>JAAYUT010000151.1 GCA_012517485.1 Candidatus Atribacter fermentans | reverse complement strand
GTCCCACCAATAACCAGGACTTTTTTTGCTTTCATGTTTCATCCTCCAAGCATCATGGTTAAATAAATTAAAATTTTGAAATCCATTCCCAATTATATATCAACCGTGGTTCCAGGTCGATTTAAACTTTCATTCATTATCATGCATTATTTTTCTTCTCCTTTCAATATTTCCATGGTAAACCCTCTAGTCACATTTTTGGTACTAGATGAGGATGAAAATACCTATCTCAATCCGTCATTGCGAGGAGTCCGGTGTCTTTCGCCGGACGACGTGGCAATCTCATTTTTTAAGAATTTTAAAAAAGAAATATAAAAGATGAGATCCTCACGGCTTCAAAAAGCGAAGCCTCAGGATGACACCTTCGGTGTCAAATGAGATCCTCACGCCCTCACCTAGCGAGGGCTCAGGATGACTGATAAAAAGCACCCTCCCCGCCGTAAAACGGCACCCCTCCACGGAGAGGAATTGTTTAATTTCTTCCCCCATTGAGTGGGATTCATTTAATGGTATTTTCAGGATAGAATGTTACAATATTATCATTGGATAAAGCTCATTTTTTTAATTACACAAAAGAATGAGAAGGTACAAGTTTGAAAGGAGTCGATTGGATATTATGGAAAATTGGAAAAAAGTAATGGAAAAAGCTTCTCTTAAAGAAATAATGAAAACAGCCAGTAATAAACATCTTGTGATTCCAGCGTTTAATATCCCCTATCTTCCTATGATGGAAGCGATTATTGAAGCTTTGAAAGAAATTGAGTGTTTTGCACTCATTGAGGTTGCCCGACCTGATATTAATCGTTTTCAAGCACGCAGCTTTGCGGCAATAAAAAAGGAATTCGATCGGTGTAAAGATACTTCCGTAGCCCGTCTTCACCAAGACCATGTCCCAGTTATTGATGAAGAAGGAAAAGAAGTTGATTGGAAACTTTTAATAACCGAAGCCGTTGACCTTGGTTATGATTCGGTGATGATCGATGGATCACGATTATCATTGGAAGAAAATATATCTATTTCAAAAGAAGTAGTTGATATTGCTCATCCATCGGGAGTTTTAGTTGAAGCTGAATTAGGAGCAGTTATGGGTCATGAAAGTGGTCCGATACCTCCCTATGATGAAATATTTGCATCGGGAAAAGGATTTACTTCACCGGAAGAGGCTGCCTATATGGTTCAAAAAACTGGTATTGATTGGCTATCAGTTGCCATTGGGAATATTCACGGAGCAATTTCCGGTTCTGCAAAAGATCAAAAAAAGGTTCAAGCCCGATTAAATATTGAACATTTAAGGAAACTGGTTCAAAAAACTGGGATCCCGTTAGTCCTTCATGGTGGCTCGGGAGTACAAAAAGAATATGTTTTACAAGCTATTCAAAACGGAATTACCAAGATAAATGTTGGAACCGAAATTCGTCAAACTTATGAAAAGACATTGAAAGAAAGTGGGAATAATGTTAAAGCTGCTCAAGAAGCCTTAAAAGAAAAAACTAAAGAAATCCTAAATCAGTATTATGAAATGAGTCAAACAGCTCGTAAAATTGGAGAAGCTTTATACTGAGACTTTACTTTTAAAAGTGTTGAGGATCTCATCTGATGCTTCATGCGTCATCCTGATCACTCTTTTTCGAGGGTGTGAGAATCTCAATTGTAAAGTTTTTAGATTGAGAAATTATTGAATTAAAAAGATGGATTTTTATTTTCACATGATGCGCTTTTTAGACCTTTATGCCTCTTTCGTAGCACCAGTTGAAGATGAAAAACAGTTCAGAAATCAATTACCCCCTTTCAAAAAGGAGGTTAGGAGGATTTGAATTTATTTCTGCTCCGTCATTGCGAGGAGCGTCCTAAGCGACGTGGCAATCTCATCCTTTTAAAGTTTTTATAAAAAAAAAGAATCAAAAAAATGAGATCCTCACGGCTTCGAAAAACGAAGACTCAGGATGACACCTTCGGTGTCAGATGAGATCCTCACGCTGGAAAGCAACACTCAGGATGACAACATTTTTAAGCATTATTGGATTTTTAGTATCGAAAAACGCTTTAAAGTATCTTTTTGATCTCATTTTAAAAGAAAAATGTAGGTGTGAAAGTTACTTTCAATAAAAAAAAGCACCTTGGTTTTCCCGAAGGTGCTTTTTTTTATTGTTGTTATTTTTTTTACTGTAAATCTAATGAGCGATCTTCTTGAATCTTATAAGTGGCAAGAATTTGTGGATTGGCTTGTTTTACTTTTTCTCGATTGAGGACAATCTGTTGATTTGTGTTATTTTCTAAAATGACAAATAAATTACCATCATCGTTTTCAATAGTTTGAACGAGTTCTTTCATATTAAGAACTTCCTTCCCATTCACTTTTTTTACAATCCATGGAGCGTAATTTTGATACCCATCATTCACCGATGCTGGTAAAACTCGTAAAAGAATAATGACTTGCTCCCCCTCGACTGAAGGGATATTATTAGCAAGCAATGCGACTAATTCTTTGGGAGCATTATTAAACCAATTCGATCCCCATATATTAAATAGATTAACACTTAAAGGAGAAAATACTAAACCACCATAAATGAAATAGGTTGGTAAGGTTTCATATTGTTCATAGGGAATTAACCAGTTTTTTTCATAAGAGCTTATTAATTTTACCGATAAGCTTTGAATTTCGCTGTTGCGTAAAATTTTAAGATTTAAATCATCACCAATTTGATGTTTTTGAACAAGGTAAGCTAAATTGGTTCTTTCTTTTTCGCGAAATTCTACTGTACCATCGTTGGCAATTAGTGAATCATCTATGGAGAGGATAACATCCCCAGGTTGAATGATGCCATCAGCAGACGAACCAGGGATAACTTGATTTACCAAAACCCCAGTTGTATGTGCTGGCATGGTATATTTTTCTCGAATATCGGGGTTTTCCATGTATTGCATATAAACTCCGAGGTTGGGGAAGCCATCCAGTTGTCCATCAGAAATGTCTTCAAAAAAATGTTTTATTATTGGCGCTGGAACCATATATCCAATATTCTGGGAACTCGGGATCCCTTGCATGACAACACCAACAATTTTTCCATCAACAATTACCGGTCCACCACTGTTTCCTGGATTAATAGCTGCATCAATTTGGCCAGCTAAAAGTGAAATAGAACTATGGACATATGGTTGGTGTTCAATGCGCGATACAACTCCTTTTGTGATGCTCAGCGTATCACCTCCCATTGGGAAACCATAAACCAATACTTCTTGGTTAGTTGCTGGAAGGTCTCCAATGATCAGAGGCTCAATACCTTGAAAAAAATGAGGATCATCAACGGTAATCAGGGCAAGATCGCATTGATGGGATATTGCCAAAAGTCGAGCCGGGTATCGTTGCGTGTCACCATAACGGCGGACCTGGAGAAAAGTTAGATCGCTTACAACATGGGCGTTAGTCAGGATGCGATTTCCTTCGATAATAGCCCCCGAGCCAGTGACTGAAGAAGGACCCATCATATTCCAAGGATTTAAGTAATCAGGTGGATCAGACACAGCGTATACTTTAACAATAGCATCGGAAATATCAGACGCTAAAGCTGGCAAAGTAAAAAGGAAAAACATAAAGACAAGGAATAATAAACTGAACCAATAATATTTTTTTCTGATCATTGAATTCCATCTCCTCAACAGCTAATAGAATGGTAGTGATTCTTTTGAGCATTCATATCATACCTGATATTGTTTATCATGACCATTAAAAAGAGTTCAATTTATCAAACTTTTATTTAAATATTATTTAAATAAGTAGTATAACTAAAAAATAGTTTTCTGACCATTAAAAATAAAAATACGGTAAAATTATGAGAAAGTTATGATAATACTAATAACTTTATATGAATAAAGTGACAAAGAAATGATTTAAATTTTTATAAATAAAGGAGGACGAAATGGTTGATCCAGCTGAAAAAATTGGAAGCATATTAGGAGAAATTGAACGAACCAAGGGAATAGTGAAGTCTCCTGATAGAAGGTCTGCTTATTTGACACCGCTTTATACTCAATTAGTTCGAGAAATAATTGATGAAGTTAAGAAACAGATAAAAGAAGATATCATGAATGAGTTACGAAATGAATTAAAAGGAACCTCATTCGTTGAATAATTTTTTAGATATTGATTTTTTATCTCACCAATTTAATAAAAAGAAATATTTATGGAATTTTTCCATAATTCCTTATAAGAATTGTTAAAAATGCGATGATTTTTCTGATAGCTATTAACTATTTGATAAACGGATAAACCCTCATGCCACTTTTGTGTCACGAATTGAGGATGAAAATATTAATATGCCGATCAAATTCCCCCTTTCAAAAAGGGGGTTAGGGGGATTTGAATTTTTTTCCCTGTTCCGTCATTGCGAGGAGCGCCCTCTGCGACGTGGCAATCTCATTGAGCCATTCTTTCCTTCTGAGGAGGAAGGCGTTTTTTTACCGGACATGATAAGAATCTCATTTATTCCAATTCCACAATTCAACAAATAAGAAAAGTGGACTCATGAGATTGCCACGACCTCAAAAAACGAGGTCTCGCAATGACGACTAAAAGTTCCTTCTCTCTTGAT
>JAAYUT010000150.1 GCA_012517485.1 Candidatus Atribacter fermentans | reverse complement strand
GGTATTTTTAAGCTCAATGAGTGCTACAAAAGTAGTATGAAGGTCTTTCTACTTTCAAGATATTGAAAAATTGGCTTCCTGTATCTTAATAATTATCTTTTATAAGTATTTTACAGAGTTTTTGTGAATCAAAATCATGGATGAGTGAATGAGATTAAACTTATCAAAATTCAAGTCTCGAGATTTGACCGCGGGTTGCTTTAATAGAAAATGGAACAATTCGGAGGGAAAACCATTTTATAAAATCATTTCCCTCCGAATTGTTATAATGGGAACTTCCCTCCTTTATTTCCCAACTCCCACCGGCTCTAATCCCATAACCATTGTGAATTTAGTAAAGAGATCGGTATTATCATAGTAACCAGCAAAGAGTTCCTGACCAACTCCTTGAGCATACACAGGAACGGGAATTCCAGTATGGGAATAGCTAGTCCAACCGATTCCAGCCTTCTGATCCAAAATACGAGTCAAAGTAATGGAAAATGGTTCATATCCTCCATAATGAAGATAACTTTGATCATCTTGTGGTCGTTCTTTCGGATCTTGAAGGGAGAGAAACAAAGCTTCAGAGAGGGATTGAATTTCTTCAGGAGTTAATGAAAGAGCGAGTTTATCAACAGCGGTTTTATCTCCTTCTTCAGCTTGATTCTTAAGGATATTTCGGTCAGCATCAGTAAGAAGAATTAACCCAAAATTCTCGGTGATGAAATTCATAATATCAGCAAGTTTCATCTCTTTCTCAGAAGCAGTTTTCCTTAGTTCTTCAATATATTGTTCAACTGCTTGATAAGAAATCTTCTGAAAACTCAAAAGGTGAAGATTTGTGCTGTATTTTGTTCCTGCATATCCGATACTCATTCCCCCAGTTTCATGATCAGCAGTGACCACAATGAGGGTATCCTCCGGATGAATTTGGGCAAAATGAATAGCTTCATCCACCGCTTTTTGAAAGGCTAAAATATCAACGATAGCTGTTTTGGCATCATTCGCATGAGCAGCCCAATCGATTTTTCCTCCTTCAATCATGAAAAAGAATCCATTGGGATTATCGAGAAGCTCAATGCCTTTTCGAGTAAAATCAGCTAAAGTAAGATCATCTGGTTTTGCATCAATCGCGTAGAGGAAAGCCTTTTCTTCATCTAAGGAAGGATTGATGGCTATAATTTTTCCCATTTCTGGAGTCAAAGTGAGGATTTCATCCTTACTGGTAGCTACAGTATATCCATTTTTTCTAGCGGTGTCTAAGACATCGGGTTGATCCTTTTCTTTCCCTTGGGGCAGGAGAAAACCTCCTCCTCCAAAGTAATCAAAGTTACTCGTAGCCAGTTCACAAGCAATATCATAATAGTTTTTACGAGAGGGTTGGTGGGCATAAAAACAAGCCGGGGTAGCATGGTCAATTGAAACACTCGAAACGATCCCAACTTTCATCCCTTTCTCTTTAGCCATTTCTGCTATGGTGGTATACGTGACTGTTTTGGAGGGATCCATATTAATCACTCCATCATTGGTTTTGTGACCGGTGGCTATGGCCGTGCCAGCTGAAGCTGAGTCGGTGATGAAACCATCAGCGGCAAAGGTGGTGCAAAGTCCCAAGATCGGAAATTTGGTGAAATTGAGTTTTGAGATAGCTGGTTCAGATAGAGAACCTTGATTGACCGAGGTGTAGATTTCAGTAGCATTAATTGAGGCCAAACCCATTCCATCACCAATGAAGAAAAAGACATATCGAGCTGAAGGGATTTCATTAGCCCAAAGTCCCGAACTTATCAGGACCATGCTCCAGAAAAACGCCAGAATGAAAACCATTTGGAGGGTAAACTTTGTTATTTTCATTTTGTTGGAACCTCCTCATCTTGAGTGATTTTCTATTTTTTATCAACTTTGTATTAAAGAAGTATCAATCTAATATTAAAATTTTTTTATAATTTTTTAAAAAAGTTCATACTCTTTTAACACAGAATAAAAATGGGGATTCTTATCCAATAGAGAGTCGATTTTACAAGAGAGTTTTTAAGATAATGAATTCAATTAAATGAGCAGAATTAGCAATTTTTAATGAGGGGTTGATAGTGACTTTGTAGAAGAACCGATGAGACTAGGTAATCTGCAGTTGCTCGATTACAGGCAGTGGGAATATTATAGACCACTGCAATCCGTAAAAGTGCTTTAACATCCACATCATGTGGTTGAGGTTTTAGGGGATCCCAGAAAAAGATCAAGACATCAATTTCTCCTTCAGCAATTTTCGCTCCAATTTGAAGGTCTCCTCCCAGGGGACCACTTTTCAAACAATGAACAGTCAAACCTACCTGATCTTTAAGAAGTTGTCCGGTAGTTCCAGTTGCAAATAGGAAATGGTGAGCTAATATATTTTTATTCCACTGTGCCCATTCAACAAGATCTGGTTTTTGATGGTCATGAGCAACTAAAGCAATTTTTTTATGGGTTTCCATTTTATCGACT
>JAAYUT010000149.1 GCA_012517485.1 Candidatus Atribacter fermentans | reverse complement strand
AGTGAGTATCGCAATGTCTTGGCGGTAGGTGATGACTCACAAAGTATATATTCATTTCGAGGTGCTAATTTTGCTAATATCATGGATTTTCCCAAGAAATATCCAGATTGTGTACTCTATAAATTGGAAACAAATTATCGGAGTGTTCCGCCAATTCTCGACTTAGCGAATCAAGTCATTGCAAATAATACTCGACAATATAAAAAAACATTACAAGCAGTGAGAAAATCTGGTGAAAAGCCAGTTGTTGTCCCGGCAAGGAACACTTCGCAACAAAGTGATTTTGTTGCTACCCAAATCTTAACTATTCGTGATAATGGATATTCACTTCGCGATATAGCGATCTTATATCGGGCTCATTATCAAAGCATGGAACTCCAGATGGAACTCACCCGCCGAGGAATTCCTTTTGAAGTACGCTCCGGATTGCGTTTTTTTGAACAAGCACATATTAAGGATATAGTTGCTTATTTAAAAGTGATTGCGAATCCCCGAGATGAAATTGCCTGGAAACGAGTTTTGAAAATATATCCCGGAATTGGAAAAGCGACCAGTGAAAAAATTTGGGAGTTTTTTCGAGAATCGGCTGATCCTTTAGGTTTGATAGAAAAAAGAGAAATTCCTGAAAATATTTCACGAGGAGCACGAGAGGGGTTGTTGACTTTAGAGGAATTACTCTCCCAGTTAGAAGAAATTGATATCCAACCGGGTTCAATGATCCAAAAAATTATCCAAGGGAGCTACAGTGAATATTTAACCACCCATTACCCTGATTATCGGGAACGACTCCAAGATATTGAAGAGTTAGCTAATTTTGCTACTCAGTATAAGTCTTTGGATGATTTTTTAAGCGAATTAGCTCTTTTAGGTGATATGGAAGCTGAAAATATTATTGATGGTGGACTTCCTGATGAAAAGGTTACTCTGTCATCAGTCCACCAAGCTAAGGGTTTAGAATGGCCGGTGGTGTTTGTTATTTGGCTTTGTGAGGGAGGATTTCCTTCGGGAAGGAGCATTGAAAAAGAAGAGGATATTGAAGAGGAACGAAGGTTATTTTATGTTGCTTGTACTCGTGCAAAGGATTATCTTTTTCTTTGTTATCCAATCGTAGCCGAAGGGAATCGAGCACAAACTTCATTTATACGCAAACCTTCGCGTTTTCTCAAAGAAATTGATTCTCATTCCTACACCAAATGGCTTATTGATCGTTCAGAAAATCAATGGTAGGGATATTTTCTTAGAAAAATGATTTCCAAAAAAGATGGAAATAACAAGAGATTTAAAATAATATTTTATCGATAGAGAGGAGGGAAATTCTTTGGCCTCTTGGGATAAAAAGGAAAAAATGACCATTGGTGAGTTGTTAAAGCTGAACGATTTAATTAGTGGATATGAGTTAGGAAGAGATAATATGTTCACCCAATTTATTGAAATTGAGGAGGAGGTCGACTTAAAGGTCAAAAGAAGGTTAGGATTGAAAACGCTGAATAAGAGAAATTATCGAAAACATTAAAATTGGAATAAGTAAATGGAGGATAGGTACTCATGCTGTACATCAGCACCAGATAGGGATGAAAGTACTTTTATCAAATCCGTCATTGCGAGGAGTCTAACCGTTCTTTGGTTGGACGACGTGGCAATCTCATTTATTAGAATCAGTGAGTCGTGAGAAGTGAGACGT
>JAAYUT010000148.1 GCA_012517485.1 Candidatus Atribacter fermentans | reverse complement strand
TGGAAAATCAAGTTCGAAATAACTACGGATTGATTGCGGTAATTCTGATTGTAGTTGGATTCATTTTCTTTTTTATTAAAGAAAGGGGAAATCGGTATTTAGAAGAAATGAATTGGAGTTCTGCTCTCTTAATCGGACTTTCCCAAGCACTGGCTCTCATTCCTGGTGTTTCTCGATCAGGAATTACTTTAATAGTTGCCCTCCTCCTTGGTTTCCGCCGAACAGACGCGGTATTCTTTTCTTTCCTCCTATCAATAACTACTATTGGAGGAGCTTTTATTAAAGGATTGATGGAGGTACATTCTGGTGGACAACTTCTTTGGGCAACAGTTCTACCCGGCTTTATCGTTTCATTTTTTTCAGGTTTGATTGCTTGTTTTTTGTTGTTGAAAATTGTTCAAAATACTGAGCTGAAACCTTTTGGTTATTATCGAATATTATTTGGTACAATTTGTCTCGTATATTTTTTATTTTCCATTAAAATATGACTTCTTCTAAAAGGATACGAATATTCTCTTTCAAAATTTCATCAATCCTTTTAAATATATCATCAGAAAAACGGTTTACCGGAAGCCAAATCTTTATTCTTCTATCTTCGCAGACTAAATGAATTTCAGATGAAGCACCGGTTTCTTTTCCCACGGATTCTGTAAGATAGGTGCTCAAGGAGGGAAATGGGAAGAAACAAAGCGATAGTAAGTCTTCCAATTCATATTCCCAATAGACAAAAACTGTTTCACGATATCGATAGGGAACGGGTTCAAGTTTTAATTTGATCATTATAGTGCTCCATAAACAAAATATATTCCAAACCCGATCAATAAAACCCCACAAACTGCAATAATACTTTGATACGCTTTTTGGGAAAGGAATTTTCGTCCACGGTCAACTGCCAATGAAACCGAACTATACCATACCAAATCAGCCAAAATATGACCAATAAAAAATACCACCACCCCCCATAAACGATATTTTGAAGCAGAAAGCATAAGTGCCATTCCTATGGTGGCCCACCACATAATCCAATAAGGATTGGAAAGGCTCGTAATGATTCCATGTAATATAAATCTTTTACCCGGATCTTTTCCTTCTTTTTTTAAATCAATCTTCGCCTGTCGCATGCTACGAATCATATCAACTCCTAAATAAACTAAGACCCCACCACCAACAATACCAATTACTTTAATAACTGTTTCATTTTGAAGCAATGAGCTAAGACCAAGAACCAATCCTATCACCAAAGCTAATTCTAATATGCCATGTCCTAAAACTGTTAGCGGGCCAGCTTTAAAACCGGATTTTGAGCTTCCTGACAATACCAACGCAAACATAGGTCCTGGCATAAGGGCACCAGAAAATCCAATCAAAAAAGCGCTTCCGAAAATAGTAATCAACCCCAAAGATCCGTCCACAACACACCTTCTTTACTTTGGTAATAACCCAAAATAATTATTTTTGAAGAATAGAATATTCTTAATCATTATTTATTCAATTTCACCTTTTAGGAGTTTTTCTTTAGACCAAGTAGCCGTTCCAATAACTCCAGCATCCATACCTAATTCTGTTTCGGTAAATTGAATCGTACTTACTGGAACCATATGGAGGTTTTCTTTAAGGCTATTGGCAATGCTTTCAAATAGAAGTCGACCTGCTTGTGCTACTCCTCCACCAATAACAATCATTTCTGGATTTACAACGACACAAGCCGACGATAGAGCAACGCCAATATAAAAACCGGATCGTTTAATAATATCTCTGGCTATTTCATCACCAGCTAATGCTGCATCGGCAATAATTTTTGGAGTAACCAGATTCAGGTCTCCATTTATCATATCCCGGATCATGGTATCATTTTGCTGAACTAAAGAGCGAAGAGCTTGGGCAACGATAGAGGGACCTGAGGCGTAAGATTCAAGGCACCCTCGGTTACCGCAACCACATTTTATTCCCCCCGGCTCTACGATGATATGACCGAGTTCACCAGCGCTTCCATCTTTTCCAATGTATAAATTGCCATCGATAACTACTCCTCCACCGATACCTGTGCCTATCGCCATGAGGATTAAACTTTTAACATTTTTTCCCGCTCCAAAACGCTTCTCGGCCAAGGTGATAGCACGAACATCATTAATAACTGCCACCGGTACGGAAAGTTTCTCCTCCAACCACTCTTTTATCGGAATATGTTTCCATTTATTAGGAAAGTTGGGTAAAAGCAGGCATATTCCACGATTCCAGTCAATTAATCCAGGAATTCCTATTCCAAGAGAATAGACTTTGAATTCTTTGAGCTCAGCTTCTTTTTTTAATCGTGCTGCTTCACCAGCAATATCTTCAACTACATTTTCTGCTGGTCGCATCGCCTGAGTCGGTATCATTGAACGGGCAATGATAGAACCTCGGTCATCAACAATAGCAATTTTTGTATTGGTTCCACCGAGATCAACACCGATATAGGCTTTTTTTATCATTGATAACCCTCCAAACTAAATAATTATGATTTCGATTTTTTATTATTGAAATCTAAAGGCTTAATAACAAGCTATTTTAGTTTATTTCTTATATCCTGTAAATACAATGAAAAGTGAATTATGAGTAATAAGTAAATGTAAACATTACACTCTCATCCTCACCTTCTCCCATTAAGGGAGAAGGTGAAATTAAATCAAATATGAAATGTTTATTTATGATACATTATCCTGAGCCCTCGCCTTTCGGAGGCGTGAGGATCTCATCTTTTTCTTTTTTTAATTCATAAATATTTTTAAGAATGAGATCTTTAGGTTGATCAGAAAAGAAACACCAGATTGTCATTTGTTTCATCACTTGTTTATTCTTTTATTCGACTTACGACTCACTGTTTTTAGGAAAGAGATTGCCACGTCATCCAACCAAAAAATGGTTGGATTCCTCGCAATGAAGGAGCAGGGAAAAAAAACAAATCCCCCTTACCCCTTCTTTGTTAAAGGGGGAGATTGGTTTCTGAATAGTTTTTTCATCCTCATCTAGAATGCTGCTAAACAGCCCGAGGTTATCTGATTATTTAAAACGCGAATTAATCTTGATCACTGTACTTCTTTGATTTCCATAATTGTCGAAGCCAGCTACGGATCATTTTTTCATAACCTCGGGTAGAAGGTTGATAATAAACTTTTCCAGAAAGTTCACGTGGTAAAAATTCCTGTTCAATAAAAGCTCCAGGGAAATCATGAGCATATTTATATCCTTTCCCATAGCCTGAATTTTTCATCAGCTGGGTAGGTGCATTTCTTAGATGGAAAGGAACTGGTAACGAACCATATTCTCGCACATCAACTGTTGCTTGATGCAAAGCTTTATATGTGGCATTACTTTTAGGAGCACTGGCAATATAAAGAGTAGCTTGTGCCATCGACAATCTTCCTTCCGGTTCCCCAAGAAAATCGTAAGCTTGTTGAGCGGCTACAGCAATTTGCAAAGCTCGTGGGTCAGCATTGCCGACATCTTCAGATGCACAAGCAATTAACCGCCTAAAAATTGAATGAGGGTGTTCACCCGCTTCCATCATTCGACACATCCAGTAAACTGCTCCATCTGGATCGCTTCCACGAAGGCTTTTATGAAATGCCGATAGCATATTGTAATGTTCTTCACCACTTTTATCGTAAAGAAATGATTGCTTTTGAAGAATATCGCTTACCATTTGAACTGTTAATGGTAAATTTTGTTTTTGTGAAATATTGACGACAATCTCAATCAGATTAAGCGCTTGTCGGGCATCACCATCGGCAAGTTCTGCTATCCTTTCTAAAACACCTTCTTCTACTTTTAAATGTGGAATATTTAAACCCTTCTCACTTTCAATAGCTTTTTTTAATAATAGAATCAAATCAGAATTTGATATTTTATTAAAAACAATTACTTGAGTTCGTGATAACAACGGTCCAATAACCTCAAACGAGGGGTTTTCAGTTGTTGAACCAATAAGGACAACAACTCCAGATTCTACATAAGGTAATAAAACACTTTGTTGGCCTTTGTGAAAACGATGAATTTCATCGATAAAAAAGACTGTTTTTTTTGAATCAGCGAGGTTTTTTTCTGCGAGGTGAACTGATTCTTTAATATCTTTTACACCAGAAGCAACCGCACTAATAGATATCATTTGATACCCACATTGCTCAGTAATAAGCAGAGCTGTTGAAGTTTTTCCCGATCCTGGTGGTCCCCAAAAAATCATTGAGGGAAGCGTTCCGGTTTGAATGATCCGATATAAAATACCATTCTCTGCAGTAAGATGTGGTTGTCCGACCACATCTTCTAATTTTTGTGGACGCATCCGAAAAGCTAAAGGTTGAAGATTAGGTTGGGGAAAATAAAAAAGGCTTTCCTTTGGTTGAATCACAGCTTCCCTCTTTAAAAACTAAGAAGGTATATTTATTTATCTTGAAATATCATTGTCATCTGTAAGAATAAATTCCTCTCCTAATGAATTATGAAGTGATGTATTATGATTAGGAAGCAAGTTAAATGTACCTAAAGCCGTATCAATATCAATTATCCATCCATAGGTTTCATCGGAGAGCATTTCCAATTTGTCCTCTAACACTATTTCCATAGTTTGTAGGAATGAATTGTTATAGTAAATAGTATTCATTTCTTCAATCGAAATTTCTTTTAATTGAGAAAGATAATGCTTAATTTCTTCTTGAATAGTATATTCTTCAACGGTTAAACAAATTTTTTGTGGGCAATCAATAAGCAATTGCTCAATAATTTCTGCCTTCAGATCCTCGGTTTTTTTAATCAATATTTTCATATCACTGAGAATTTCTTTGATATTTTCATAATATTCTTGCATTTAGATCGTATTCCTTTTTATTCATTTTTTATGAAAATTTTTAAAGCTAAAAATCTCATTAACAAATTAAAGGTAATTTTTATATCTAGATAGTCCCGCACTTATTTTTTGCTTAGAGTCATTAGTTTATCCACTTCTTCTGGAAATGGTGCACCTTCCATAGGACCTTTTCTTGTCACTGCCAATGCTCCAACCGCATTCGCATAACGCGCACTTTCTTTTAATGAACGTTTATGGATAAGACTTACCAAAAAACCAGCGTCAAAACAATCCCCCGCTCCAGTTGGGTCAATTTCTTCTACTTCAAAGGCGGGAACGTTGTATTTTGTACCCCGCGAATAGACTGTACTTCCATGTGATCCTTTTTTGAGAACAACTATTTCAGCACCTTTTTCTATTAGTGCTAAAGCAGCAGCTTCTGGGTCTTTATTCCCGGTAAGCATGATTGCTTCTTCTCCTGAGGGAAAGATAATTGAGGCGTTCTCAATGATTGGTTGGCAAAGAGCTCTTACTTTATCAACCCCTAAAATTTCCGGTCGGATATTCGGATCAAAACTAATTTTCACCCCATTCTTTTTGGCGGTTTCAATTGCTAAATAAATGGTTTCTTTCCAATCTTGGTTAATTGAAACTGCAGAACCGTTGATGTGAAGAAAGCGAGCACCTTTGAAATAGGAGCTCACAATCCGGCTTTTTTCAATAACACCGCTTGCGGCGTTACGTATATGATATAAAAATTTTCTTGATCCATCTGAAAAGTAGGCAACAAAAGCTACTCCGGTTGTTGCATCAGGCTTACTTTGAAAATAAGTCAAATCAACTCCATCAAAACGAAGACGATCTTGAATGACTTTTCCAAAATCATCATTCCCAACAGTACCAATAAAACCTACCTTTCCACCTAATCGAGCTGCGCAATCAGCAAAAATTGCCGGAGCTCCACTGGGATAAGGGCCAATGAAAACTTCAGGTTTGTCTAAACCAGCTCCAATTTTTTCCCTCATAATCTCTACCAATGCTTCTCCCATAGATATTATTTCAGGCATTTTCGTTCTCCACCTCAAAAGTAATGGTTTTTTAAAAAAATTTGTA
>JAAYUT010000147.1 GCA_012517485.1 Candidatus Atribacter fermentans | reverse complement strand
GTGTTTTATTACCGAGGATCGGCAAGGGACTGGTTTATTTTTAAATTTACCAGTTTTAGATAATTTAGTCATGGCTAGTTATATTAATAATAGATCTGAAATCGTTTCTCTTCGTGAGGATGCCAAAAATGCTAAGGAGTTCGTTAAGAAGCTTAATATTGTAACTCCTACAATACATCAAAAGGTCGTATTTTTGTCTGGGGGAAACCAACAGAAAGTTGTTCTTGGCAAGTGGTTTCTAACCAATGGTCAAATTTTTATTTTTGACGAACCCACGGTAGGAATTGATGTAGGAGCAAAAGAAGAAATCTATAAATTAATGGTCAACCTTCTAAAAGAGGGGAAAAGCATCATAATGATTTCTTCAGATATGATGGAATTATTAGCAATGAGCGATAGGATAAATGTAATGCGTGATGGCGAAATAGTTGCAGAATTACAAAAAAATGAATTTTCTGAGGAGAATATTCTCAAGTATTCGATAGGGGTGACTATGGAGGGAAGCAGCCTTGGACATGAAAGTCGATAAAAATGGGAAATTATCTTTAATGAGAACTTTTCTGCAGAGTGATACTGCTCCAATATTCCTGGTTTTTATAGTATTTATCATTGTGGTAGGTTTTATTCAGCCACGGTTTCTGATGCCAATGAATATCAGAAATATATTAATTCAGGTCTCAATTACAGGAATGTTAGCACTAGGCATGACATTAGTTATGCTCTCAGGGGGAATTGACCTCTCGGTTGGATGGTTTGTGAGTTTTGTTGGTTGTGCCATGGCTTATTTAATGGTGGCAGGACTATCTATACCGGTCGTTGTTATTTTAGGAATTTTCATTACAATTTTATGTTCTGGGGTAATGGGATTTATCATATCAAGGACCAAATTAGAACCTTTTATTGTTTCCCTCGGTTTTATGATCGTCTTTCAAGGCTTTACCTATTTGATAACAAAAGGATCAGAAATCAGTATTGGGGACACGTTTAAATTATTAGGAAGAACATTCCCTCTTGGTATTGGTATGCCAGTTTATGTATTCATTTCATTGGCGATTTTTTTAGGTTTGATACTGAAATATACTAAATTTGGAAGACGAATCTATGCGGTAGGATGTAACGAAAATGCTGCCTATTTAGCTGGAATCAATGTAAAAAGTTTCAAATTGATAATATACATTATTAATGGCCTTCTTATTTCAATAGCCGCCATGACACAGTTATCACGGTTAGGGACTGGGAATCCACTCATGGGTTCCGGCAAGGAAATTGATGCTATTGCTGCTGCTGTTGTTGGTGGTACTGCTCTCAGTGGTGGTAAGGGAAATATCTTGGGAACGGTTATTGGAATTTTATTACTCGGAAGCATTACCAACGCTATGAATGTTATTTGGATGTCTCCACATTGGCAGTATGTGTTTAAAGGTGCTGTTATCGTGGTTTCTGTTACAGTGAGTTATTATAGCAGTTTAAAATCGACTGCTCTTTAAGGATCAAGTCAACTATTAAAAAGTAATTCTTAAGATTGTGTATCAATTTGTGTTTAAAATTTTCCCTGCTGGTATTTTTTAATGCCTTTCACCGAAGGAGGTCATGAAAATGAAAAAGCTCATATCGCTTTTCATAACGGTTACCCTATTGTTCAGTTTAGCGGCTTTTACTTTTGCAGAAGCAGCGGAGGCTGACCTTAGTGGGAAAAGTATCGGGCTTGTAAACGCCGGACCAGATGATTATTACTCTAAATTGTTTGACGTTTACGAAGCTCTGGCAAAAGATATGGGATGGGAAGTTACCGTTTTAAATTCAGAATATTCACCAGAGAAAGAGATTTCAAATGTTCAAGACTTAATAACTAAGGGTGTCGATGCGATAGCCGTAATAACAGCCAATGTATTTTCTGCTGGCCAAGCGGCAAAAATGGCCAATGATGCAGGTGTTCCTATATTCTTTGTTGTAGGGCGACCGGATGAAGAAACAACCGGTGGCAAGGTTACCGGCCACGTCGGCTTTAGTTATTATAATTGCGGTTACATGAACGGTGAATGGATTGCCAAAAACTATCCGAATGCCAAAGTCGTTTCTATAGACGGCTTTTATGGGCAAGGGACAGCTGAAGCCCATGCTCAGGGTATCCAGGATGCTTTGGATGCTTATAATACTGGTATAAAGGTGGTAAGCGTTGGTTCAGGAGAGTGGCAGCGTACCAAAGCTATTCCTGTAGCTCAAGATCTTTTAGCTTCTGGTCGAGAGTTTGATATTGTATATGTTATGAACGAAGAAATGACAGCCGGAGTGCTCCAAGTATTTGAGGAGCAAGGTGTAAAGAATAAAATTATACTTACCACCAACGGAAAGGAAGAAGGAATCGAATGGATTAAAGCAGGTAAAGTTGCAGCTACAGCACCAGATCCTCCATCGCTCTGCGCTCATTTATCTTTCCAGCAAATGGTTCGATACTTTAAAGGAGAACCCTTTGAAAGACTTCTAACCGTTTATCAAGATTTAATTACCAAAGAAAATGTCGATTCAGCAGTGCCTTGGAAAAAAGATGCTTATTTTGCTGGAGTCAAAGCTGGTAGTTTCAAATATGACTTAGCTTATTTTGAAGCAAAAATGAAAGAGATAGAAGCAGAAAGAAACAAATAAGCATTCTTATATACGAAGAATAGTATTTTATTGTTTTAGTTGTTCAATACCAGCAGGGAAAAATAACAAAATTTTATTACTATTTTAAAAAATGGTGGATGTCATCATAAACTATTTGATTAGTTTTTAATTGATCAATAGATCGGAAAGATTAACAGAAAAGCAGGTTATTTTACTCATTAGGACAAGATAAAAGAAGTAAATATTATTTTCTTAAGGTGAAAATTAAATGAAAAGTGTTACTATGAGAGATGTTGCCCAGGAAGCAGAGGTAGCTCAATCTACTGTTTCACATTTTCTTAATGGGACAGCACCGGTTGCCATAGAAACTCAGAAGAAAATTATCCAAGCCATCCGAAAACTGAATTACTATCCTAACGTAACAGCACGTAATTTCAAACAGAGAAAAACCAATATTATCGGCCTTTTAATCCCAGATATTACAAATATGTTTTATGCTGAGTTAGCAAAAGGAGTTATAGAAACTGCCAAAGAAAAAAATTATAATCTTCTTCTTTATGCAACAGATTATCAAAGGCGTTTAGAAAAGGACTATATTGAATTAATCGTATCTAAACAAGTGGATGGAGTTGTGGTGGGGTATAACTTAATTGACGAAAAACTATGGGATAAATTAAAAGAAGCGCGAGTTCCGGTTTCTACTATTGATGTATCCCCCGTCAATGATTTTTGGCCATCAGTTTTTCTCAACAACGAAGAAGGGATTCAACAGGGTTTATCCTATCTGGTCAAAATTGGTCACCGTCAAATTGCTTATTTGAGCGAGCCTCCTTATGCACTTGCTCTGGTGGAAAGACAAAGAGCCTTTCTCCGTTCAGTTAGAAGTTTAAAATTAGATTTTCGAGAAAACTGGATATTGGTTGAAAAAAAACAGAGAAAACGAGTGGAAATTGGATTTTCTTTGGGAGAGAAATTGATGAGTGAGCGTCCTTTGCCAACTGCGGTCATGTGTAGTTCTGATTTAGTCGCAGTAGGAGCTATGAAAGCTTTCCTGTCTGCTGGTTTAAAAGTACCTGAGGATATTTCCATCATTGGTTTTGATGATATATTGCTCTGTTCTTACGTCCATCCTTCTTTGACCTCAATTAAACAACCCAAATATGATATGGGAAAAATTGGAATAGAGCTTCTTGAAGAAGTCATAGCAAATAGGGAACCTCGTGAGAAAGAAAAAAGAGTTGTTGTTAACCCCAGCTTGGTTAAGCGTCAATCTTGCCGTGCTCTCAATGATTGATTATTGAATAATTTACATGAGTTATTTATGCATCATATGTTAATAAATACCTTACCAAGATGATTCCTTTTCCAGATACTCTAATAACCTCCCGAATTCTTTATTTCTACTCTGTAAACCCACGGGCATTATAAATCAAGCCCCTACAAGAGAATTTTTCATTTCACGACATGCCATGGCATGTCGAGTTTAGGTTTTCATTCTCATCCTGACCTTCTCCCATCAAGGGAGAAGGAACTCTGAATCGTCATTGCGAGGAACGAAGCGACGTGGCAATCTCTGAAATATCATCTTTTTTCTTTACTCTTTAGAAAAAATGGAATTTGTTACCTCGCCCCCATGGTAGGAGAGGTCTTCTTTGCTTTTTTCCTCTCCCCTGGTGGGAGAGGCGTAGGTGAGGGGGAATATATTTAGCAATTCCCCTCCGTGGAGGGGTGCCGCTTTTTGGCGGGGAGGGTGCCTTTCATCCGTCATCCCGAGTCCTCGTTTTTCGAGGGCATGAGGATCTC
>JAAYUT010000146.1 GCA_012517485.1 Candidatus Atribacter fermentans | reverse complement strand
CTTACTCTATGGAATTATTGCTTTTGTCGTACTTCCTACTTCGTTATTTTCCCTAAAAATGAATATTGTTGGATTGTATCTGGTATTTTTTCTGATTTTTTTAGCCAATGCTGCTTATCATCCTTTTGGTACAGCTTTAGCCAATCGTAATCAAAGCTCAAAAACGGTTACATCTTTCGTTTCCGGAGGCATTATCGGAGGAGCTTTAGGTCCAATTTTTATCACTTGGTGGGTCGGAGCTGTCGGACTCAATAAAATTATTTTCTTTAATCTTTTTATATTTATCATACTTCAACCGATTCTTTTGAGGGTAAAAAGGAATTTCGTTCCTATCAGTAAACATCCAAATTTTTCGTGGAAATCATTTCCAATTCTTATCCCAATTTGGATTATGGTTAGCCTGAGAACCTTTTTCATGTCTTCTCTTCACACCTTTTCACCAATATTTAGCAACCTTCAAGGGTATAGTCTTCTTATTGGTGGTTCTCTCCTCTCTCTTGGCTTAATTTCAGGTTTACTTTTCAATATCCTGGGTTCTCGATTTCGTATTCGTTTCAACAATTGGTTAGTTAACGTGATCTCTTTCGCTGGGATGGGATTATTTTTAAATATTTTCGTCCACACCAATTCCCTGGTCTTCTTTATTCTTTTTTACGTTCTATCTGATTCATTCCTGTTCTTCTCTATGAGTTCGAACGTCATTGAAGCCCAAAAAATGCTTCCTGGGCATCCGGCTTTCGCTGCATCAGTTTCTATGGGCTTAGCCTGGGCAACCGGATATTTTCTTCATTTAAGTTATTCATCTTTTTTTGGAAACCAGGTTGGTTTTGTTCTCAATAGTATAGGAATCTTCTCTCTAATCACAGCAGGATGCATACTGATATTCTCCCGTTATTTTGGGAGGGTGCTCAAACAACTATGAAGAAAAGGGTTCCTTTTTTTCATTTTCTCTCCCCTCAATTTCTAATATTGATGTTGGTCGCCTTTGTTGCTAATTTTACCTATATATCAACTTCAATTCTATTTGCTCTTTTTGCCCAAAAAAATGGTCTAAATGTCACTGAGACTGGTATTGCCATTTCATCTTTAACTTTGGGAGCACTGATGGGCGGCCCAATTTGGGGGAAATTTGTTGATCGAAATGGAAAAAGGAAATTAACCATTCTCATCAGTGTGATTGGTCAAGGGGTTTTTTGTCTTTTTACTCCCTTGATATCCGGTTTCCTCCCCTTAGTTTTAATGAGGTTTGGTTTCGGTTGGTTTTGGGTCGCTCAAACACCAATTGTGAATGAAATCATAATTAAAAAACGCAATATCGAAGCCAGAAACCGCGAGTTAAGTTGGATCAATATTATACGTGGACTGAGCTACTCCTTTGCAATGTTGCTTTCTGGCTATTTCAGTGATTTCGATCCTTCCTGGAATTTTTATTTAGCGGGTATCGTTTCTTTAGTTATTATTTATCCAATTCTTCTTTTAAAAAAGGTCGATGGATTAAGGAGCCAAGAAAAAGATTTAATAATCGATAATAAATGGATATTAAAATGGAAAAATTTTCTTTTTTATCTCCCAATTTTCCTTCGATCAACAGCAGTAAACGGGCTTTCTTTTTTTATTCCACTATTTTGGAAAGATAAGGGTCTTTCATCAGCTTTCATTGGTATGGTTTTAGGGATATCCAATTTAATTCAATTGATGTTTTTCCCCTTAGTAGGAAAAATGTGTTCTCGGAAAACGAAAAATATCCCGATCATTATTCAATTGGGATATACTTTAACCGTTATTCCTTTTATCGTAGCACCATTTTTTTATAGGGGGTCATCGGTCTTCATTCCGCAATCGGTTCTAAGTATAAGTTGGGTGTTTTTCTATATCGGCACGACCCTTCTTTTAGGGGAAATAGCTCCTCACTCCCAAAGAACCGAAGCCTTAGGGTGGATGGAAACCGCTTTTAACTTAGGGGGAACAATTGGACCCATCACCTTTTCATTCATCCTTGCTGGAAGTAGCAATAATTATTTGCTTTCCTTTATCAGTTTTTCTGTGCTGGTTTTTTCGGCTTTAGTTATTTTTTCCTCCTACGAGAAGAAATATTTTAAAAGCTAAGTTGCTGATTTGATGAATTTACAAACGACTTTTAAAAAAATTAGTTCGTATCAAGGCTTGTTTAATGATAATGGCAATAGCTCCTCCTCCTAAAGCGGTTATCAATTGTGGTAACTGCATCGCTTTTGCAATTGGGGGAGCAACCTCGACTAAAAAAGCCACTGATTGAGAAAGAATGAAATATTTAGCAATCGATCCAATAACAATTCCTAATCCCATAAAACCGATATTATTTTCTCTTCTTTGGGTAATAAGAAAAAAGACTATTACGAACGTTGCATTCCCTAACATAATGAAAGGGATCATCGGCCCCAGGGGTGCAGGTAGTATTCCTCGAGAAAAAGCGACCCATGGGGTAAACAAACCAATAATAATCCCACTTGATACTCCCACGAACATGGTCGCTAACAGCAAAAAGGCATTGACTAAAGGCCCAGTAATCAATTGCGGTAAACCAAGCATTTGAATCACTAGTGTGAGTGCAAAAATCACTGCCGTCCGACTCACCCAACGAATCATTGATTGAGAGGTGCTTTTCATATTTTATTTTCTCCTCTCCATATAGATTCTTTTCATTTTCTCATTCAGGTGTCGAATATCATCTCGTAAATCGATATATAACCCATACCAAGGAAGAAGACTCTCTCTTAATTCGGGATCCGGCTCATAAATTTTTGCCAAATGAAAGGTTCTCCGATAGGCATCTTCCGGTTCCGCATACAATCCCACCGCTAATCCAGCTAAGATGGCTGCTCCTTTACAACTCCCTTCTTTGTCTTGGGGGACTAAAATTTTTTCATTTAATACTGCTGACTTGACCTTCATCCAAAAATCATTCTGAGTGCCTCCTCCGACATTCGTCACCCGTTCGACATGAATATTTAAATTTTGCGCCATAATATCCCATAAGTCTTTATACTCAAAACTAAGACTAATGATCAAGGATTTCGTCAGGTCGGGTTTCTCCATCTTCCCTTCTAAATTTATTAAAGCTCCTCGAGCACCATCATAATCAGCTCCCAATAAATATGGATAAAAAAGACTTACTTCTTTGGGTATCTCTTGGGGCAAATCTTTCAAATACTGATAACTTTCGTTAACCAACTTTAAAAACCATTCCAAAGAGTATCCACCACTATAAATTCCACTCATCCCATAATAACGTTCCGGTATAGCATGATGTCCCCAACTAAAAGAACGCTTCAGTTGAGATAAATTGATTTGAGGGATAGCATCTAAAGCCATCGTTAGATTCTCGGTGGTACCAGTTGAAATAAGAACCTGACCTTGTTGAAATACTCCAACTGCAACTGCTGCACATAAGTGATCATGCCCACCAGTAACAATTTGAAGATTTTCCGGTAATCCGGTAAATTGTGCAATTTCTTTTCGGATTTTACCTAAAACAATCCCTGATGGAGTGAGGTGTGACATCTTTTTAAGGGGTACTCCGATAATTTCCAGCAATTCTTGAGACCATTGACGATTATGTTGGTCAAAAAACATGGTTCGTGAAGCCAAAGAATAATCAAAAGAAAGCACTCCAGAAAGAGCAGCCAAAACATATCCTGACATCGAAGTCCAAAATCGGACTGATTGGAAAATTTCTGGCTCTACCGCTCGATGCCATATGAGTTTATAAAAAGAGTATTTTGATTGAGGCGATAAACCAGTTAATCGATAGATCTTGTCGCTGTTGATTGTATCTTTCATTTCATGAAAAATGAAATCAGTTCGAGTATCAAACCAAGCTGGGCTCTTGGTAATCGGTTGAAGGAATTGGTCCAATCCAACCATAACTTCGGCAAAGCTTGATATGCTCAGAGCTGCGACTTCTTTTTTAGCATCAGAAGAAAAACTTTTTAAGTTTTCTAATAACACGCTGAAAACTTCTTGAGGTTGGTAACACCCACCGTATTCATCACTTATAAATGGGGTAGGAAACGTTCTTTCTTCAACAATTTCTCCATTTTCTGTAAAAATAATAATCTTCGTATTGGTTGTTCCAATATCAATTCCTAACAAATGGATCATTTTCTCCTCCAGTTTTGTCTTAAAATGAAAAATTTAATTCAATTTTTATGTTTCCGATGCTGAGGCAAGAGTCTTTTCTGTATCCTTTCGATCTTTGGGCATGAGATGAAGAATACAATGGGTTGGACATTTTTCTACACATAGACCACATAACGTGCATTTTTCCTGATCAATTTGAATCACTCTATCTTGAAAATGAATAGCTTGAACCGGACAAACTTTCACACAAAGCTGGCATTTAATACACCCTTTACTACAAACTCGGCGAACTTCCTTTCCACTGGCTGGGGAGGAACAAACCAATCGCACCTGTTCCTTCCCTGGAACTAAAACTAATACCTTACGTGGGCATTCCTCAACGCACTTTCCACAACCAGTACATTCTTCCCAATCAATAACTGGAAGACCAGTTTCAGGATTGATATGAATCGCGTCAAACGGACAAATTTTTTCACAGGTCCCCAATCCCAAGCAACCATGTACACAACCAAGATGAGAAACCCCTAAAACCGATGCTGCTCGACAATCATCAATTCCGGAGTAAGTCCCTAACTCTTGTACAGTGTTTTTCCCACCCTGACAGGCTAATAGCGCCTTTTTGATTTCTAATTGTTGCGTGGTTTTCCCAGTAAGTTTAGCGATTTCAGTCCATACTTTGACACCACCAACCGGACATGCATTCACTGGAGCATTTTCATTGACAATTTTTTCCGCTAATCCAGAACAACCAGGATACCCACAGGCACCGCAATTGGCACCAGGTAAAATCTCCTCGATCTTTTTTATTAAAGGGTTGGTGTGGACAGCAAATTTTTGGGCGAACCAAGCTAACATATATCCAAATACCACTCCTAAAATTCCAATCAAAACCGTCGGCAAAAGAATCGACATCTCAACATCCTCCTCTACTTTATCAAACCCTTAAATCCAATAAAAGCAATAGCAAGGAGAGCGGTAACAATAAACGCCATAGGATATCCTCGATAAAAACTCGGTACTTTTGCATATCGCAATTTTTCCCGAATACCAGCTAACAAAACGGTGGCAACTGTAAACCCAAGAGCAACACTTATACTATAAATAATCACTTGAAGAAGATTGTAATTATAATCAACACCAAAAAAAGTAACCGCTAATATCGCACAATTGGTAGTTATTAAAGGGAGATAAATTCCCATGGCTCGATACAAATTTGGAAGGTTTTTTTTCAGCAATATTTCGACCAATTGCACTAACACTGCAATAACTAAAATAAATACCATAATTCGTAAATATTCAAGCTTGAGAGGAATAAAAATATAATTCCAAAGGCTCCATGTGACAATAGATGAAAGCACCATAACAAAAGTAACCGCCATTCCCATGCCAAGTGAATTGGAGATACTCGTTGACATGCCAATATAAGGGCATAAACCGATATATCTGGCTAAAAGGATATTTTCGATAAAAGCTGCGCTGATAATTATCTTAAAGAGGTCAACAAAGGTTACATTCATTTACTCGTCCTCCTTGATAGATGATTGAGTATCCCAATGTAAATTCCTATCAAGAGGAAAGCTCCTGGAGGAAGAATCATAAACATCATATTTTGATACGTTTCAGGTAGGAGTGGAATAGAAAGGATTGAACCATAACCAAATAGTTCACGGACCACTCCTATGGCAGTAATAACTAGCGTATATCCAATACCCATTCCCAAAGCATCAGCTATTGAAGGGAGGAGTGGCTTTCGGGATGCAAAAGCTTCAGCACGAGCCATAATAATACAATTCACTACGATTAAGGGAATAAAGACCCCCATGGCTTTGGATAAAGGTGGTAGATAGGCTTTCATAACCAAATCGACAATAGTGGTAAAAGTTGAAATGACTACAATGAAAATTGGAATTCTTACTTGGTCGGGGATTCCTTTTCGTAAAATAGAAATGACTATACTTGAACAAGTCAATACAAAAATAACTGCAGCGCCCATGGCAAGACAGTTTTCGACTTTTACTGAAACCGCCAAGACCGAACAGAGCCCTATCATGAGACGTAAAACTGGATTTTCTCCAATTATCCCGTTTTTAAAATAAAACCAAAACTGTTTCATTGATCGGCCTCCTTTCCCAACTCAGTTAAAACACCTTGGCAGGCTCGAATAACTGCCCGGGAAGAAATTGTTGCTCCAGATAAAGCTTGAATATCACGATTGAGTTCAAAAGAATCGCTTAATGGTTTATCATGAAATTGTTCTTGAAAATGGGAGCTGGTGATTTCTGAACCCAGACCAGGAGTTTCTTGATGTTCCAAGACTCTCATTCCAACCATGGTATTGGTTTGAGTAGATATTGCAATTAATAATACAATCTGACCACCATATCCCTTGGAACTGACTCGATAGACCTTTCCAATTTTTCTGTCACCTTGGTATGCTTGATATTGATCAATAATAGTAAAGTCATGACTTTTTGAATCAGAGCTTACCTCCTGAACAGGCATCTCTTCGAGCTCAAAACGATCAGCTATTGGATAAACAATTTTTAAGGATTCTTGGAGTTCTTTTATACTATTGATCGCAATCGCCTTTTGTGTAACCTGATTAACTGCTGCTAAAGAAGCAGCAGCAATAGCACATACAACCGCCAAAGTAAGAGATATTTTCAACTGTTGTTTCATGGTTGTTTTACTCCAAAACGTCTTGGTAATAATTTATCCAGAAGGGGGACAAATGCATTCATGATTAAAATACCAAAGGTTACCCCTTCAGGGTAACCACCTAAAATCCTGATGATACCGGTAATTGCTCCTGCACCAAAACCAAATAGGATTCTTCCCTTCAATGAGAGAGGTGAAGTGGTATAGTCATTAGCCATAAAGCAGGCACCGATGATCGCCCCACCGGTAAAGAGATGATAGATGGGGTTTTGACCAGTGATAAGAACAACACAGGAAAGACCAATAAGAAAAAAGAGCGGAACATCCCATTTTACTATTCCTAATCCTAATAATAGGAAAAAACCGACGAGAAGAAGTAACACCGAAGTTTCGCCTATACTTCCCGGAACGGTACCGATAAAAAGCCGCCAGAGTAGTCGAGGTTCAAATTGAGAAAGTACCTGAAGCCCATATTCCTTCGTAAATGTTAATGCTGTTGGTGTTGTAACCACATCAATCCCTTGAGGTATGGTGGCTAATCCTTGTTCGATGCGAGGGAAAGCAAATGAAGTTTTAGCCGGCCAAGTTGTCATGAGCTTCGGCCATGAAATGAGCAGAACTGCTCGACCAACCAAGGCTGGATTAAAAATATTTTGACCTAACCCTCCAAACATCTGTTTTCCTAAAATTATAGCAATCCCTCCTCCAGCAATAGCAATCCAAAAAGGTGAACCCGGGGGAAGAGATAATCCAAGCAAAAGACCAGTCACCAAGGCACTCCCATCCTTTATGGTCACTGGTTTCTTAAAAATTTTACAATCAAACCATTCAAAAAAAAGACAGCTTAAAATACAAATTATAAGAGGTGTAAGAGTGAACTTTGGGCTAAAAAAATATATTCCCCAAATTGTTGCAGGAATCAAAGCCACGACCACCATGAACATAATTTTTGGAACAGAAACTGGACTTTTCAAATGTGGTGCCGGGGTTTGAAAAAAATGCAATTCTTCCATTTTATTTCCCTCCTTTCTTCGCCCGAAGAAGAATCTCTGCTTTAGCAATTTTAATGTAATGGGTTATCGGTATCCCGGCAGGACAAACAAACGAACAACTCCCACACTCTATGCAATCAAGAGCTCGTTGTTTTTTTGCTTCCTCAAAATCACCATGTTCAGCATATCGAACTAAATCGGTTGGGACAAGATACATTGGACAATGGTCAACACATCGTCCACAACGTATACAGGAATATTCTTCCTTGATCGCATTTTTCCTTAAAAAAACAAATCCAGAGGTTCCCTTCACGACAGGTACATCCAGGGAGACTTGGGCTATACCAGTCATCGGTCCACCCATAATAATCTTTTCAGGAGGAACTTGAAAACCCCCACAAAAATCGATCAAATCTAATAAACGCACTCCAATTGGAACATCAATATTTTCCGGATTATTAAGAGAATCACCAGTGAGTGTAATGACTCTCTCAATTAATGGAAGCCCCTCTTGAGCTTTCCGTCCGATCGCCCAGGCAGTCTGTACATTACTTACCACAACCTGAACATCAAGTGGTAAACCTCCAGGTGGCACTTCTTTCCCTAATATGGTTAAGATGAGATGCTTTTCTGAACCTTGAGGATACACTACAGGAAGTGGAAAAATTTGGGTAGGAAGTGGAAAATTATGAATTTTCTCTTTGATTTTTTCTATACAATCCTGCTTATTTTTTTCAATACCAAATATAATTTTTTGAGCTCCACAAGCCCGAGCCAAAAGGTAAGCACCGATCAAAATGAAATCAGTTCGTTCTAACATGACTCGATGATCACAGGTAATAAAAGGTTCACACTCTGCCCCGTTAATAAGTAAGGTATCAATTTTTTTTCCGGTGGGAGGGCTCACTTTTACATGTGTTGGAAAAGCTGCACCTCCTAATCCAACAAATCCACCTTCTCGAATCCAATCCTGAATACTTTTTTGATCCATTTGTTCCATTTCTTCCTGAGATAGAACCCCAGCTAGTTCAACTTCTTGCGAACCATTATTCTCAATAATTATTGCTTCAAATTTTCCTCTGTTTGGATGTGGCCATTCTTCAATTCCTAAAACCTTTCCAGCAATAGGTGAATGAATAGGTGCTGTGATAAAAGCATCGGCATCGGCAATTTTCTGACCTCTTTTTACCAAATCACCTTTTTTGACTAATGGTTGAAGTGGAGTTCCAGTATGTTGAAGAAGAGGAAGATACACTTTTTCTGGAGAGGGAAATTTTTTAATCGATTTTTGAGCTGTCAAATTCTTAAATGTCGGAGGATGAATACCCCCATGAAAAACTTTTCCTATCATCATTTCTTCCTCCATATTAACCATTAAAAAATATTAACGATCAAATTTCTTCGATTTCATCTTCAATAAACCGAGTATGGAAAAAACCCCTTAAAAAATCTTCATTTTGCAAAATTTTCAAATGAAAAGGAATCGTCGTTGACACACCCTCAACAATAAAGGAATGAAGTGCTTCCCTCGAACGACGAATTGCATACATTCGATCAGTATCCCAAACAATAAGTTTGGCAATTAAAGAATCATAAAATGATGGAATCTCATATCCCGAATAACAATGCGAATCAATTCGAATCCCTGGTCCACGAGGTATTTCGTAAGTTTTAATTACACCGGGAGTCGGCATAAAATTCCGAAAAGGATCTTCGGCGTTTATTCGCATCTCAATAGCATGACCCCGATGTTTTATTTGTTCAGTATTCAACCGGAGTGGCTCACCTGAGGCTAATCGAATTTGTTCCCGAAGAATATCTACTCCTGATATCATTTCGGTAATCGGGTGTTCGACTTGGATTCGAGCATTGAGTTCCATAAAATAAAATTGCTGATCATCGGTAACTAAAAACTCCATGGTACCACAAGTTGAATATCCCAATGCTACGGCAGCCTGAACCGCAGCATTACAAATTTTTTCCCTTAAAACATCGTTTAAAAATGGGGACGGAGCTTCTTCTAATATTTTCTGTCTTCGCCGTTGTAAGGAACACTCCCTTTCCCCTAAATGAATAGTTTTCCCAAATTGATCAGCTAAAATCTGAACTTCGATATGTCGTGCATTATCAAGTATTTTTTCGATATAAATTTCTTCATTTCCAAAAGCCATTTTTGCTTCCCGACGGGCACTATTGAACGCTTCTTCTAAATCCTTTTTATTCTCTACCACTCGAATACCTCTCCCACCTCCCCCTAAACATGCTTTTAACATAAATGGAAAATCGATTTCATCGGCGACTTTTTTGGCTTCTTGTAAAGTATTAACCACCTCCAGTGAACCAGGAACTACCGGCACTCCTGAATCATGGATTATTTTTTTTGCTAAGAGCTTGTTCTTCATTTTTCGTAAAACATCCACGCCTGGTCCAATAAAAGCGATCCCATTTTCCTGTAACTTTTGAACAAAATGAACATTTTCAGAAAGGAAACCATAACCTGGATGGACTGCATCTACTTTGGTAAGGTGGCATGCCTTCAAAATTTTATCAATATTAAGATAGGATTCGGCTGGGGAGTTGCCACCCAATGCAACTTTCTGATCAACATCACGGAGATGAATAAGATTCCGATCAACATCAGAAAAAACTCCAACTGTTTTAATATCCATTTCACGACAAGCACGGACAATTCTCAGCGCAATTTCCCCGCGGTTCGCAATTAATACTTTCTGAAACAAAGAATTCACCTCGAATTTCACTTTATCATATAACATATTTCAAGATGAAATGAGATTTTCTAAATAAAAATCGATTTAAAGTTGAACACCCTCTTCAGGGTAAAGAATACACTCCTTTTCATCTTTTTTAACCGGATAAATTGCTAAGCCTAATAAACCCACTTTTCCATAATACATCATAATCACAAGAAGAAACTTGCTCAAACTGAATAATGTTGGCGTTATTCCAGTTGACAAACCAACAGTACCAAAAGCTGAAAAAACTTCAAAAATAATTTGAGTTGGGTTATTTGGTTGGTAACTCATAATAATAATCGAGATCACTGAAACTAACAAAAAGGGAAGAACTGTTTGGGCAACTGCCCGGTAAACGATTTCGTTAGGAATCCGACGATGGAAGTATTCAACTCGGTGTTTTTCTTGTGCCACACCTTTTACCACACCCAATAACAAAGCAAAGGTGGTAGTTTTAATGCCACCTCCGGTTCCTCCTGGCGATGCTCCAATAAACATAAGAAAAATAACAATAAATAATGTAATAGAACGCATGGAACTAATTGGAATTGTATTAAAACCCGCCGTTCGTGGGGTTACAGCGTGGAAAAAACTCGTCATAATTTTATAACCAGGGCTTAACGGACCAATTGTATTTGGGTTATCCCACTCAAAAAAGAGTATGAGTAATGTTCCAGCAAGTAAAAGAAGAACAGTAACTCGAATAACGACCTTACAATGAAGAGTAAGGATCCGATGCTCGTTTATAATTTCTTTGAGAACCATAAAGCCGAGTCCACCCGAAATGATTAAAAAACATAAAATTAAATTTACTAAAGGGTTTTGAACATAATTTTCAAAATTATTTGAAAATATTGAAAACCCGGCATTACAAAAAGCAGAAACGCTATGAAATATTGAAGCAAATACCGCTTTGGGTAATGGATACCGACCGATAAAATTTAACAGCAAGAGAAAAGCTCCCACGGCTTCGAAGGTAAAAGTATACTTTAATACATTGAGTGTAAAACGCACAACCCCACCAGGAGTTTCTAAACTAAATGTTTGCTTTAAAGCAAGACGGTCCCGATACTCTATCCTTCTTCCCAACCCAATGGCAATCAAAGTAGTTAAGGTCATATAGCCCAAGCCACCACATTGAATAAGGAACAAAATGACAATTTGACCCCAAAAGGAAAAAAAAGTCGCGGTATCGACTACAATTAAACCAGTTACACAGATGGCTGATGTTGAAGTGAAAATAGCATCGATAAAAGTCAGGTCTTTTCCGGGAGCAGTCATTCCAGGAAGCATAAGAATGAATGAACCAAGGAGAATGACGGTAATATATCCCAATAAAATAATCTGAGCGGGTTTAAACATAATATGCCGCTCATGATTCACCGAACCAAAGATTGAGGTACTTTTTCCAGTGTCCCGAATAATCAACATAATTCAAGTATGATTTATCTTTTTTAATATTCTTTATTTTTTAAGAAACTGAGTTTGAACTAAAAAATGTATTTATTTCTAAACAATCTTTACTATTTTATCACATAACTTGCGCAAGATTAAATCGTAGTGTACTATTATGAGCATGGAGAATAATGGGTTTGATGGAAAAATTATTCACATCTATAATTCAAAAATAATCCGTTTATTAAAAAAAATTGGCTACTTGGTTGTTATTTTTTTCATAGCAATATACCTACTTACTGGAATTTACTTAGTTGGTCCCAATGAAGTTGGCATGGTTAAACTTTTCGGTGAATTCGTCCGACAAGTTCCTCCAGGTATCCATTATCATCTTCCGTATCCCTTCGAAAGTATCATTAAACCAAAGATAACCGAAGTTCGTCGTGTTGAAATTGGGTTTAGAACCCTCAGCACTGATCCAGTTCCCCGATATCAATTTATTCCCGAAGAATCATTGATGTTAACCGGAGATGAAAATATTGTCGATTGCCAATACACAGTCCAATACCGAATTAACGATCCTTACCTGTATCTTTTCCGAGTGAAAGATGTTGATTCTGCAGTAAAAAAGGCAGCTGAATCAGCCCTTCGGGAAATTGTTGGGAAAAAGGAAATTGATGAGGTTCTCACATCTGGAAAAAGTGAAATCCAAGAAGAAACGAGAGTCCTTATTCAGTCAATTTTAGATCGATACGAAGCAGGGGTTCAGATTATTGCTGTTCAGCTCCAGGATGTTCAACCACCTACAGCGGTCGTTTCGGCTTTTAAAGATGTTGCCAGTGCTCGTGAAGACAAAGTTCGTTTTGTTAACGAAGCTGAAGGTTACCGCAGTGAAGTTATTCCCAATGCCCGCGGACAAGCTGAGCAAATTATTAAAGAAGCTGAGGCTTGGCGGGAAAAAGTGGTGAAAGAAGCTGAGGGAGATACTGCCCGTTTTCTCCAAGTTCTTCGAGAATATAGTCTGAACAAAGAAGTCACAAGAACACGACTTTATTTGGAAACCATTCAGAAAGCACTTCCTCTTGTTCAAAAATATCTCATCGATAGTTCTACAGCCTCTCAAGATATCCTTAAGTTACTCCCTTTAACCGGAAAGGATGGCTCAACTGGTGTCTTTTAATAAATCGTTTTGGAAAAAAATGATTTTCATCATTATCATTTTAATTCTTATTTCAATAACTAAACCATGGTTTACTCTTGATGAAACCGAACAAGGAGTTATTCTCCAGTTTGGAAAACCAGTTGCAGTTGTTCAAAAAAGTGGATTTCATTTGAAACTCCCTTATCCTTTACAGGTTATTTACGTTTTTGAAAAACGAATTCTCGACTATGATTCACCTCCGGAAGAGGTCATCACCGAAGATAAAAAGACTCTGGTAATAGATAATTATGTGCGATGGCGCATCGTTGATCCGCTTCGATTTCTGCAAACTGTGGTAACCGAAACCGGTGCCATGGTTCGGATTGATGACATCATTTATTCTGAATTAAGAGCTGAAATTGGCCGTATACCCCTCTTCGATTTAATATCTATAAAACGTCGACAAGTTATGGATACGGTTACCACGAATTCGAATCGGAAAGCAAGTGCTTTTGGGATTGAAATCATCGATGTGGGAATTAAAAGAGCTGACCTCCCTCAACAAAATGAAGAGGCAGTTTTCCAAAGAATGAAAACTGAAAGAGAAAGACAGGCAAAACAATACCGTTCCGAAGGTCAAGAAGAAGCAATTAAATTACGAGCTGAAACCGATAAGGAAAAAACTCTTATAATTGCCGAGGCGGAAAAACAGGCGAAAATCATTCGTGGCCAAGGGGATGCCGAAGCCTTGCGAATTTATGCTGAAGCCTTTAAACAGGATCCGGAATTCTATGCCTTCCAAAAAACTCTTGAAACCTATGAAAAAACTTTCAACAATAAAGATATTATAATTATGACACCAGACACTGAGTTTCTACACTACTTATTCAAAATTAATCAAAAAACTGAAGAATGAGTTTTTAAAGAAACCGGTGGAAAGAATAGACATCCCACCGGTTCAACAAAGTGATATCTATTCGTTAAGTTGATCAATGATTTTCTGCACTAAAGGTAAATAAGTAAAAGCTGGACCTCCGCCCATTACTACTCCAACTTGAGCCGCTTCTAAAATTTCTTCTGGTGTGGCACCAGCTTTTATCGCTGCTCGGGTATGCAGCCAAATGCAATTTTCACAATGAATTGCTAAACCAATTCCAAGTGCTATCAATTCTTTGGTTTTCACGTTGAGTACTCCATCAACCATAGCGTTCTGGTAAAAACCATTAAAACCTTCCAAAGTTTTTGGTGAAACCTCTTTTATTCTTTTCAACCCATTTCGATATTCTTGAAAAAAATCATTGCCTGATGAACTCATAGAGTCTACTCCTTCCTTGTATCAACAAAATCAAGCCATCCTAAATAAGCCGCTTCTTCTCCTCGAACCACTCGAAAGAACACTTCTTGCAATTGTCGAGTCACTGGACCTGGCTTTCCATCACCAATTGGCCTGCCATCAACTTCAACAATAGGAGTAATTTCCGCTGCCGTCCCAGTAAAAAATGCTTCGTCAGCTAAATAGAGGTCATCTCGAGTACAGTGAGTTTCTCTGACATCATATTCTAAATCTAATGCCAAACGGATAACTGTATCTCGGGTAATCCCTAATAATATTGAATAGGGATGTGGTGTATACAACACTCCCTTTTTTACCATGAAAATATTCTCACCACTTCCCTCTGAAACAAATCCATGCATATCTAAAAGGATAGCTTCATCATACCCTAATTCTTTAGCTTCGGTTTTGGCTAAAGCCGAATTGAGATAGTTGGCACTCGTTTTAGCACGGGGAGAGCTGGCATTCATGGAATTCCGAGTATAGGATGAAATTTTCGCTCGAATACCATATTTTAAACCTTCTTCACCCATATAGGCACCCCAAGGCCAAACTGCTATGGCTGCAATCACTTCACAATTGGTTGGATCAACCCCCATTTCACCATAACCACGAAAGACCAAGGGCCTTATATAACATTCATCAACTTGATTTTTTTTAATGGTATCAAGAGTTGCCTGATACAATTCTTTTTGACTATACGGGATACACATTTTAATAATTCGAGCTGAGTCAAATAATCTTTGAATGTGATCGCCAAGTCGAAATACTGCTGATCCTTGAATGGTTTTATAGCAACGGATTCCTTCAAACACCGATGTTCCGTAATGAAGGGCATGGGTCAATACATGGGTCGTTGCGTCTTTCCAGTCAACAATTTCTCCATTCAACCAAATTGAAGATAATTCCTGCACTTAAACCACCCCGTAGTTCCTTTTTTAATATTTTATTCAGAGTATAACACTCTTTTCAATAAAATGAGTAATTCTTGTTCATTTCTTTTCAAAAAAATAGCCAGTTTTTTTGAAAAACATTGCAAACTCTTTAAAAACGAATACAATAAATAAATATGGGGGGTGACAGCGACGTTTTGGGATGAATATTATGAATTGATGCCACGTCATAACTTGGAAAAAATTCAGGTCAATCGGTTAAAAAAAGTTTTAATTCGTGCCTATCATAATCTTCCTTATTATCGACAAAAAATTGATCAAGCCGGTATTAATATTAATGATGTTCAATCGCTCAATGATCTTCAGTACCTTCCTTTCACAACGAAACAGGACTTAAGGAAGGTGTATCCATTTGGCGCTATTGCCGAGCCGTTGGAGAATATCGTACGGATCCATTCTTCTTCAGGTACCACTGGAACAGCTACGGTGGTTGGATACACCCGCAATGACATTGAAATCTGGTCTCAATTGTTAGCCCGTACCCTTTGTGGGTGTGGTGTTACTGAACAGGATACCATTCAAGTAGCTTTTGGATATGGTTTATTTACCGGTGGCTTAGGAGTTCATTATGGAGCTGAGAAGTTAGGTGCTACTGTTGTACCCATGTCGAGCGGGAATACGCTTCGACAAATACAAATATTAAAAGACTTTCGGATTTCAGTTTTGTGTTGTACTCCGTCTTATGCTCTTTATCTTTCAGAAGTTGCCAAAGAAAACCAAATCGATTGGTCAAAGACTGCCTTTCGCTTAGGAATATTTGGTGCGGAACCTTGGTCTGAAGAAATGAGGGCTGAAATTGAAAAAAAGCTTCCAATTCGAGCTTTTGACATTTATGGTTTAAGTGAGGTCATTGGCCCGGGAGTTGCTTTCGAATGTGAATTCCACGAAGGTCTTCACATTTCTGAAGATTGTTTTATACCAGAAATTGTTGATCTTCAAACGGGAAAACCTTTACCTCCCGGCGAAACTGGAGAATTGGTTTTCACCACCCTGACCAAAGAAGGAACACCCGTAATCCGATATCGAACCGGTGACATTTCTTCTCTCATATATGATGAATGCCAATGTGGCCGAACTATGGCGAGAATGGAACGGGTCACTTCACGAACCGATGATATGCTCATTATCCGTGGAGTAAATGTTTACCCATCACAAATCGAAAGTGTTATTTTAAGTTTCGATGGAATTGAACCCTATTATCAAATTCTAATCAGTCGAGAAAATTTCTTAGACAAAGTCGAAGTTGAGGTAGAGGTCTCTTCAGAAATTTTTTCTGATGAAATTAAAGTTCTCGAAAACCTCAGAAAAAAAATTGAAGAAAAAATTAAAGCTGAATTGAATCTTTCCTGTTCAGTTAAACTTACTAAACCTAAAAGTATTACTCGATCTGAGGGCAAAGCAAAGCGGGTCATCGACCTGCGGAAAAAAGAGGGATTCTGATGAAACAAATATCTGTCTTTTTAGAAAATAAGCCGGGAAGCCTTCATGCCGTTTTAGCAAAGTTAAAAGAATGGAATGTTAATATCCGTGCCTTATCACTGGCTGACACCGCCGACTTTGGAGTTCTCCGGTTTATTGTTGAAAAACCAGAACAGCTGGTCGAACAACTCCGTAAAGAAAATTTTACAGCGACCCTCACAGAAATTCTGGTAGTAGGTGTTGAAGATCGACCTGGTGGACTTTCCCAAATTGTTGAAGCACTAACCCTTCATCAAATTTCTATTGAGTATCTCTATGCTTTTGTTTCTCCCCAGGGTCAAAAAGCATACGTAGTTATGAGAGTTGAAGATGTCCAAAAGGCTACAAAAATTTTACGTGAAGCCCAAGCATCCTTGCTTGATGAAATAAAATTATAAAAAGCCTAATCAGCTTAGATTAGTAATCAAAGGAAAACAGCTGATTAATCAACCAGTGACAGAATAATGTACCTGTCACTGGTTGATTAAAGATCGCATAATATTTTCAGCTATCATCATCCCACCATTGGATTTTCCTTCCCAAACCTTTTGGCTAAAACTCTCGGCGGCTTTTTGATAGCTCGGAAGGTTCAAAATGGTATTTTTAAGAACTTGAGCCAGCTGAATGGGTGTATCCCCCCCTGGAATCAGTGCTTCTCGAAGGAGAAGCTTTTGCCGGTTTTCAATAAAATCTCGATTGGCTTGAATAGCATTTTTCTGCCAAGGTTCAATAGACGGAATTCCTAAAAAAGCTGCTTGTTCAATAGCCGTCCCAGCAAATCCAACGACGAAAGCCGACTCAGAAAGATGATGAAAATAATCACCTTGACTCCAAGTAAATGGAAAGGGATAGTTTTTACCAAGGAAGGCTAATAACAATTGGAAATCTTGAGAATCAATCCCTGGTGAAAAAACAATATGGATCGTATAGTTTTTTAGTGGTTGAAGGTTTACCTCTTGAAAAGTTTCGAAAAAAAACTGAAGATTGTTTTTCCAATCCTTTCGGCTTCCGGGTAAAAAAACGATTTTTCTCCTATTCCCTTCATTTTTTTTTATATCCGGTCCTAAAAACCCCAAATATTTTGCAGCAATGCCCAGTTGAAGAAACCATTGCTCAGTCGGTCGATCACGGGTATAAACCTGACGGCAACCATATCGAAAAAGATAACGGGTTAATCGACCAAGCCGTTCTAAAGGCTGATTCTTTCTTTTTAACAACCATGTATGGGCGCAGGCAACCATATAAAATTCTTTTTTTAAAAATAACTGATTTAATAATGGTGGAATAAAATCACCGATACCAATGACTGCGTCAATTTTATTTTTAATTTCTTTCAACTCACGAAAAATAAACCCGCTATTCGGTATACCTCCCCGAAAGCAATCTTCAATGAGTCGTATTGATTTTTGCCAAGTAGAACCTAAGTATACTCCTCCATTCGGTAATGAAAAAGGCGGAACAATAATTGACACTTGATCGGGATATTCTGATTGACATTGATGAAATTGCGCCCCATTCCCAACAAGAGGAAAAACCAAAAAAGTGGTTGGAATTTTATTGGCTTTAGTAAATTGAACCAGCTTTTCCAATAAAAGAGAGGCAAAAGAATCTTCTCCATATCCATTGCTGAGAAGTAATAACGTTTTAGGTAACATTGACTCTTAAACCTTGATTTTTATTTTTGAAAACTCTCAAAAAAGATGACTTATATTTAAAAATCCTGTTTAGATATTAACCACAACTTTGATTGATTCAGCTTTGTGTTCATGGGCAAAGAGCAATGCTTCTTGAGCTTTTTCCAAAGGGAAACGATGTGTGATTAATGATTTTAAATGAACACGTCCTGAATTGAGCAAATCAACACATCCCGGATAAGCATTCGCATAACGAAAAATCCCGAGAACATCCAATTCTTTATCAATAGTTTTAATAATATTGAAATTAAATTCTGCTTGAGATGGAAGACCAATTAAAACCACCTTTCCTCCTCTTTTAACCACTTCAACGGTCATTTGAGTGGTGGCAACGCTCCCTGCAGTTTCAAATACGACATGAACTCCTTTATTGTCTGTGAGGTCTTTTACCACTTTCACAACATCTTCGTTTTGAGGATTAATTACGTAGAATGCTCCTAATTCTTTTGCTTTTTGTATTCTCATATCAACAACATCAACTGCAATTACTTTCGTGATCCCTCTGGCTAAAAGAGCTTCAAGAGTTACCAAACCGATAGTACCACATCCTAAAACTAAGGCTGTTTGACCCGGTTCAACTCTTGCCCTTTGAGTCGCGTACATACCAACCGAAAGTGGTTCAACTAAAGCTGCTTCTTCAAACGAAACTTGATCAGCAATTCGATAGGTAAAATGAGCAGGATGTGTAACATATTCGCAAAATGATCCATCAATGGGAGGTGTAGCCCAAAAAATTACGTCTGGACAAAGATTATAGCGACCAGCGCGGCAATTTTCACATTTTCCACATGGAATGCCTGGTTCCATAGTTACACGGTCTCCAGGCTTTAAGTCTTTTACTTGAGCACCAATTTCAACAACTTCACCTGAACACTCATGACCCAAGATAAAGGGAGGTTCAACAATATAATCCCCAATTCGACCTTCTATAAAATAATGGACGTCTGATCCGCAAACTCCAACGCTTTTAATTCGAACCAATACTTCATCCTCTTTGGGTAATGGGATAGGAAGATTTTCAACTTCAACCTTTTTTATCCCTTTCATTACCGCAGCTTTCATTTGTTGAGACATAATCAGTTCCTCCTTTATTGTTTCAATATTTTAATTAAAAATTGAATAGACTATCTAAATGCCTTTTAAAACCTGGTAGATTCTCGATATCTCCACTCGGACAATTTTCAGAGTAACGTAAAATTCCATTCTTATCAATCATGAAAACCGACCATTCAGCTAAATTATTTTTCCCTTTTACTCCAAAAGCCCGGATGGTATCCCCACTTACATCACTATATAATGGATATTCCAGACCCATTTTTTGGGTATACTCTTTTTGCACATAAATACTATCGATACTTATGGCAAGAAATTTTCCACCAAATTGATGAATTGATCCCGATAAGCGATTATAATCGACCAAGACTTTCTGGGAAAGAGGGCTTGCAATTGAATCAAAAAAAAGAAGAACTGTGGGAAATCCTTTCACAACTGAAGATAGACTTATTATCTCTAAATGGTCGTCATAAAGAAAACTTTCTGGAAAGGGATTCTTTAAACGGGGTTTCGTTTGTGAGAAAAAACCAATGACTTCTTTCATAAAAGCCGGTAAATCATTCGGTCCTTGGGCAGTAAGAATATTTCCATCAACCACCGTTTGATAATCGTTAATATATTCGCCACCAGCATTCACAATATCATCACGAATTGCACGACTTCCAGTGATTCTTTTCCCCCGAATGATATCGGCAGAAATTAAAACACTTGGCCCATGACAAAGTGCTCCAATAAGTTTACCCTGTTGAAAAATCTCTTTTACCAAATTTATAATTGCCGGATATCGCCGTAAATAGTCAGGAGCAAAACCTCCAGGGATGATAACTCCGTCAAAATCTCGTGATGATATGGATGAAGCATTTGTTTCTGGTCTTGCGGGAAAACCATTTCTTCCGGAATATAAATCGGAAGATCCTGTTCCAACTAACTTGGTCTCTATCCCCTCTTCTTTGAGCCGAAGTAAAGGGTACCAGAGTTCCAATTCTTGATATAAGTTCTCAATGAATATCATTACCTTTCGATTATTCAACTGGCTCAATCTCCTTCATAGTCCTATATTCATAGGCATTTTCCAAGTTCTTTTTTTATTCCCAACAAAATAGCGTAATGCTTTTCTTCCTCTTGAATAATTTTCTTAAGGAATTCCTTTTTTGCTTCTGGCACCATAATTTCTAAACTCGTATAAAAATTCACACTTTCCTTTTCTACTTCCATGCCCACATTGAGTGATTTCTCTAAACTACTATCACCTTGAGTGAGATCAAGACCTTGGAGTACCTTTCCAAGAACTCCATTCTCAATCAATGACCCCAGGTAATGACTTGTTTCATCCATCGTATCGGGTTCAAAATCAATTTGTTTGTTCAAATCATCCTTCGTTTTTTGAAAATACTCTAAATGCTTTTTTTCTTCTTCACTTAAAAAAACAAATATTTCTCTTGATTTTAGATCAGAAGTCTTTTTAGCGAGGTTTTCATAGAACACTGTTCCTCTTCTTTCTAATTCAACAGCCATTTCTAATATCTCATCAGTAGAAAATCGCATGGTCATAATTACCACCTCTTTGCAATCATTCTTTTTAATTGTAACATGAAAATGGTTTTATTCAGCATCAAAGAAAAACATCGCTATCAAATCTTATATCCCTTTCAATTAAAAACTATCAGCCATACAACCTGTTATAGTGGTCATGAAAATATTTTTAAATCCAATCATCAACGTCTCTCCCATCAAAAAAAGAGGAAAAAAGAAAATTAGAGTCAATAAAGATTGGGTAATAGAAATACTAATATACCGATTAATCCCTTCATATTCAAATGGGAATTGAAGGAGAATGCTTTTTAAGAAAAAAGTGTTAAGAGACATCTTGGTTTTTAGCTTAGATTTTAAATGAATAATATAGATATATTTCAGTTTATGTTATGATAAAGCAAAAAACGAAAGGAACATCTTTATGGGAAACATTAAAAATCCAGTTCCGGTCAAATTCTTTATAGCAGTTCTTTTTGAAAATTCTTCAGTTCTTGAGACAATAATACCTCAGCTTGAAAAAGAATTTGGTCCAATTCAGTGGAGGAGTCCAATTATTGATTTTACCTACACTAATTACTATCAAGACATTGGCGAGAAACTCAAAAGGATTTTTTTGGTCTTCCAAGAACTTTTTGACCCAGGAGATTTGGCTTCTCGGAAAATTCTAACGAATCAGCTTGAAACTCAAAGCGGAGATTCCTATAAAATTAGAAAAATCAACCTTGATCCTGGTTATTTTGATGGGGGGAAAATCGTACTCGCCACCACCAAAAACTTCTCACATCGAGTATATATTGGAAAGGGAATTTATGCCGAAGCAACAATTCGATGGGAAAAAGGTGATTTTCGACCTTTCGAATACACCTATCCAGACTATGCCAGTAAAGAATATCGACCCTCCCTCATCCAGATCCGCAATCTCTATAGGGAAGATTTAACTCGTGCCCATATGAACAAGACAATTTAAAGATCTCTCCCAAATATTTGGCAATAATATGGACTATTTTTAAGAAGTTCATGATGACATCCTATATCCTGAATCTCTCCATCCTTGATTAAAACAATTCGATCTAAATCTTTGACCATTCTTAAAGAATGAGCAATCAGAATGACGATTTTGTCTTTACCGATGTGGTTGTGGATCGTATCCAAAATATAATCTTCAGATTCCGGATCAAGGCTAGATGTTGCTTCATCTAAAACCAGGATAGGGGGATTCTTTAAAAGAGCCCGAGCAATAGCGATTCGTTGTTTTTGACCACCTGAAAGTCTCATCCCCATATCACCTAAGTCAGTATCGTAGCCGTTTTCCAAGTGGATTATAAACTCATGAGCGTGTGCCCGTTGAGCTGCGGAAATAACTTCATCAACAGAAGCATTCAAGTTACCATAAAGAATATTCTCCCGAACTGTTCCCCCTAAAACCAATGAATCTTGAAGAACTACTCCAATTTGCTGACGAAGGGATGACATTTTGATTTTTCGAATATCAATTCCATCAACTTCAATTTGACCTCGATCAGGATCGTAAAATCGGAGAAGGAGATTAATGAGGGTGGTTTTCCCTGCACCACTCGGACCAACAATCCCAATCTTTTCCCCTTTAGCAATTTGGAGAGAAAAATTTTTTAATATTGTTTCTCCCCCATAAGAAAAATAAATGTTTTTTAGATTAATTCCCTGGGTAACATTATTAATCGATACCGATTCACGAAGGTCCTGGACTCGTGGTGTTGTATCCAAAATTTCAAATATTCTTTCAGCAGAGGCTAAACTTTGTTGTAAAGCTTGAATACCATTCGAAATATGAGAAAGAGGAGCAGCTGCTGTTGCAATATACCCCAAAAAAGCAACTAATCCTCCAGGAGTGAGTTTCCCGAAAACGACTTCTCGCCCTCCAAACCAAATCATTATTGTTAATCCTACTGATGAAACTAACTCAACTAAAGGAGTTAAGAGGGCTTTGGCCTTGGCTTGTTTCATTGCCAAATAAAAATTGAGCTCATTCTCTTTTTCAAACTTCTGCACCTCGTAGTGGCCACTAACATAGGATTGAATTATTTTAATACCCATAACAGCTCGTTCAATAAGTTGAGTTAAAACGGCGGTTTTCGATTGTAAAAGATGAGAGGCACCACGAATTCTCTTCCCTAAATAATCGATACTCAATCCGACCAAGGGGAAAACGACAATTGAAAGGGTGGTGAGCTTCCAGTTAATGTAAAAACAGACTCCAATGGAACCAATCAGGATGAGAAGGTCCATAAAAATATTTATAAATGTTTGAGAAAAGAGATTTTGGATATTTGTTACATCATTGGTCATGCGTGAAATAATATCCCCGGATGGATTTTCTTGGAAAAAGGATGCCGATAGAGAATAAATGTGCTGATATAATTCTGATCGGAGTTTGGTGATCACACGGAAGCCGGCTTTCGAAATCCATAAATTCTGAACATAAGAAGTTAGTCCTTTAATAAAAAATATAAAAACAATTCCAAAAGTTATGTATAATAATAACAACAGATTCTTTTGAATAAGAACATGATCAATAATAATCTTAACCAGCCAAGGAAAAATTAGGCTAATACCAGCCCCTAAAATACCCATAATCAGAGCTCCAAATACCAACCAACCGTATGGTTTCAGATATTTGAGCAATCGAAAGAAACTTTTCCCTTTGATCATAAAATCTTCTCCTGAATGAATTGAGTTAAAGCTGAAACTGCTGTTGTCGGAAAATCCTTTTCGGGAATTTCATAATTGAAATGGGGGCCTTGAATCATATCAACAATTTTGTGAGCTGTTTGCTCAGGCATAATTTTTCCCCGTAATTCTGGAAATATCTCTCTATCCATTATAATATTCGGTAAGGATACCCACTTTTTTCTCTTATTCATTGTATTGATTATCATTTTTTTAATCATTGGACCCATTCGAGGTATTTTTCCAATGAACTCGGGGATCCCAGTCAACGGTATATTCTGGAAATTAGAATCTAAAGGTAAAATGATTAAGGTTTTCTTTTTCCGATAGAATAATTCCAAATTCGATGATCCAGGAACTGCAATAGCTATATCGGATTGGAACATCAATTGAGACGTTACACCAAAATAAAAAGGGATTTTCATGCTTTTCACATAATCATTTGGAACATCTTTTTTCGAATAATATGATGGAAAACCCAGAGCAAAGGAAGATTTGGGAAAAATTGGAAGCAATAAGTCTGCAATTTTTCTATAAAAAGGAATGAGGTACTCATATGCGAATAACCGACTCCCAGGGAGAAATAAGATTCTTGGTTCACCTTGATAAAAACATTGCTCTCCTTTCTCAACCATGGACTTTTTTTGGATGACATAGGAATAAAGCAAATCTCCAATAAATTCCTTTTGAGGAAACTGATGTCGATTATAATCACAAAGAAACCGGGCTAAATAAAGGTCTACATGCTTGGGCCAACGTAAATGACTTCCGTAAACCCATAGGGGATAACCACTCTTTTTCTTAAGAAGGACCGCATTAAAAATATCACCACCCAAAAAAAGGATCAAACCCCGTTGAGGGAAGGATAAGGATTTCTTTCCCCAGCAAATTTGTTTCGTCTCATTCGGTGAAAACACTTTCGTAACAATCTGATTTTCTTGAAGAACTTTTTGTTCATAACCAGAACTAAATTGACAGGGTGTTAAAAATATCCAAACTTGTATTGGTACTTTATTGGCAACAATCGATTCTAACAGAGTCATAGCCCAATAATAAAGTTCTCCAGGACCATTTACAGTAATCATGACCAGTGGTCGATCATCGAAGATAATTTTCAATCACCCCAACAACTTGAGAGTAGGTATCTCCATAAGTTAAAATTTTTCTGATTTCCTGGGCATTTTTTTGAGCAGAACTTTCTCTCCAATTTTCATTTATCATTGTTTCAATAGTTTGCAATAGATTGTCACTATTAAAATTATTCTGAATTAATTCCGGATAGGCTTCTCTATTAAGAAGGATATTTGGCAAACCAATGAACCTCTTCTTTAATAGGAGCCGAGCTAAAAAATAGGTAAAATTCGATATCCGATAAACAATAATCTGAGGTATTCCCATCAATGCAACCTCCAAGGTTATTGTACCAGAACAACTTATACTGAGTGAACTTCCTTGCAAAACTTGGTAGAGGTCCTCTCTTTTCTTTATATGAATTGGTAATCCCAACAACTGCTTTTTGACATTTTCTTTATACCTCTCACTGGCTAATACCATAAATAAATCGTAATCTGGATGTTGATTCAAAAACCTAACGATAACTTTTTTAATAACTTTTAAGTATTCATTAATTTCCTTTTTCCGACTTCCTGGAAGAAATACTATTTTCTTAGCTGCTTTGATTGAAGAAAAGGACTTAAAATAAGGAACTTTTAATGCAACTGGATGACCAACCCATTTCACTTGAGCCTGACCACCTTTAAAATAATGTTCCTCCCAGGGAAAAATAGTTAAAATCCAATCAACACATCTGGAAAGCAACATTGCTCTCCGCCGCCTCCAAACCCATACTTGTGGAGGGATAAAATAAATGATTGGAATACCAATTTGGTGACACAATCGTACAATTCTTAGATTAAAACCAGGATTATCAATGAGAATAACTACTGAAGGAGGATTGCATTTGAGGATTTTTTTGGTTATATTCCATACTCTCTTCCATTGATGGAAGGTTGTCAGTAGTTCTAAAAAACCAAAAGTAGCAATGGCAGTCGTATCGTAAATTAAGTTAGCACCGGCTTGTACAGAACATTCCCCGCCAAGTGCAAACACCTCCAAGTCACCTTTTTCCTTAAGGCGTTTAATAATTTCACTCGCATATATGTCACCCGAAATCTCTCCAGTTGAAATAAAAACTGATTTTTTTGGCTTCATAGATTTGTGACAGATATGCCAACTACACCAACCTTTAATCTATTGGCCTTTTCTACAACTTCATCACGATTGATGAGAAGAGTCTTTCCATGTTCAACAGCAATAATCCCACCACCATTGTGACCCAAGGTTAGAATGGTTTCAGTACCTATTGTAGGAATATCCAGAATAAAATTTTGCTGAGTTCTAGCTACCTTGATCACCACAACATTCCCCTTCCCCAACAAAACTCCTCTTTGGATCGCTTCGTTCGTTCCTTCAGCAGCTTCAACTGCGAGTATAGCTTTTCTTTTTAAAACGAGGGTTTGCCCTATTTCTTTATCGGCTAAATATTTTGCAATCCCTACCCCATAAGAAATATCATTCAACTCAATTTCATTTGGAACCCGATGGGTTAAATGACCTAATGGAGTTAAATGGTCTTTCATGAATTCAATAGGAGAAATCAGATGCATACCGTGTTGCTTTAACTCTTGAAAAATGAGAGTCAATATTTGATCATCCTGATATCCAGATATCTGTTTAAACAATCGTTTTAGATCATTGTTGATTAAATTTTTTTGAAATAGAAAAGAACGAGGTATTTTACCCGCCAAGCATAAATAATTGGTTTGATAGGTTTCCATGAATTGGAGAAGGGAATGAATGGAAAATTCATCAATCAGATGATGAGGAACATCTTGCTGATTATAATTAAGAAAACGAAAACCTAACCAAATGACATCAATTTCCCTTTCTAAAGCATTTCGATAAACTATAGCAGGGATCGCTCCTTCCCCAGCGACCAACAAAAGTTTTTTAATAAACATCATTTAACCTTTTCTCTTTAATAAACCGAGTAATGCCTCGCCGACCTTTTGAAAAAAAGTTTATTATTTCTGTTACATATTCACCGGTAAAATCCTTTTGAATGCTTTCAAGAAGCTCTGGGAGATTCCCATGCCTTTCAAATAGTATTTGATAGATCTTTTTGATTTGGTCTCTCTCTTCTTTGGAATAACCACGCCTTTTTAATCCAACAACATTGAGACCGTAAAGACGAGCTGGATGTCCATCGGCCAGACAAAATGGAGGAATATCCATAACAACTTTTGACAAACCACCCAACATACTGAGCTTCCCAATTCGAACGAATTGGTGAATCCCAACAAATCCACTTATAGTCGCCATATCATTCACTTCAACATAACCAGCCAAAGAAGCATTATTTGCCATGGTTACCTCATCCCCAACTCGACAATTATGAGCAATGTGGCAATAGGACATGATATAACATTTTCTTCCAATTCGGGTTTCATTCCCCTCTCCAGTTGCTCGATGCACTGTCGCAAATTCACGAATAATAGTTTCATCCCCTATCCAAATCTCGGTTTCCTCACCTTGATAAGAAAGGTCTTGGGGTGGAGTACCAATCACCACATGATGTCCAAGAATACATTTTGAACCAATATGCACCTTTCCCTCCACTATAACTCCACTTCCAATCAGAGTACCCTCACCGATGGTTACATCCTTCCCAATGAAAGTATAGGGACCAATTGTAACATTTTCTGCAATAACAGCTCCCTGTTCAATAATCGCTCTTGGGTCTTTATTCATCAAATAACCTCGCCTTCTTTGCTATCAATTTGACCATCTGATGATTCAAACTATGTCCAGAACGTATTCCAACAAAATGACCCACAATTCGACGACCAAGTAACATAAGATCACCAATTAGATCAATTATTTTATGATAAACTGGTTCCCCTTGAATATAAAGACTTTTATCCGCACGTCCCTTATTATCAAGAATTAAGGCAGAATCTTTAACTCCTTTCCCGAGACCGGTTTGGATGATATATTGAATTTCATCCTGGAAGGCAAACGTTCGTGCTTGAGCAATCTTCAAAAATTCAGTTTCATCCTCGGAAAAAGTCATACATAAAGCAAAAGTTGACTCAAAAAAATAATCTAAAAAATAGGTGACTTTAAAAACATTACTTGGTAATGCAAATAGATACTTCCCGCAGTTGCCTACTACCAACGTCTCATCAATTTGGTAGTAAACTCGATTGAGTTTTTGTTCTTTATAACCTACTCGATTAAAATTTTCTATCCATAAAGAGCAATTTCCTTCTCCAGCAGGGAGTTCATCTCCCTCAACTTTTACCAGAAGATTATCGACATCTGCACCCCAAGCTGCCGCTAAAAAATGTTCTACCGTAGAAAGAGAAACGCCTTCTTTTAAGAGTGTCGAGTTACGATTGCCGTCGTGAAGATGGTAAAAATGGGTGGGAATGAATAAATCTTTTTGATTCTGAAAAACTTGAAATACGATCCCTCGATCAACTTTTGCAGGATGAACTTCAACGCGGGTATCTTTGCCATAGTGCAATCCCTTCCCAGTAATTGAAAATGAACGAGAAATGGTTTTTTGCTTTTTTGTAGAAACTAAGATTTGAACACTTTTTTCTCCAAATTTTTGATTCTCTGCCATAGGTCCGGTAATTTCCGTAATAGCACCTTCTCTTTTATTTCAGTTCTATGGTCCTGAGCAGGGAAACCAGAAACCATTTGATCAT
>JAAYUT010000145.1 GCA_012517485.1 Candidatus Atribacter fermentans | reverse complement strand
CTCCCCTACGATGGTGATTGCCATCTCATTTATTACCGCAAAGATGCCCTCGAAAATCCTGATTATCAAGCAAAGTTTAAAGAAAAATATGGTTATGAATACAGCATTCCTCCTAAGACTTGGGAAGAAGTCATCGATATAGCCGAGTTCTTTAATAATTGGGACTGGGATAACGATGGCGAAGTAGAATATGGTATCGATTTTATCGCCCAGAGGAAAACCCAGGCTCAGTGGACATTGCTCGATATCGTCATGCAATATGCTGCTCAACCGGGTGTAGCTCCTTATTTCAATCCAGAGACTATGGAACCTCTGGTAAATAATCCCGGCTGGGTTGAAGCGATGACGGTCATTTCCAAACTGGTTAAATTTGCACCTCCCGGAATTTTAGGATATGGATATAGCGAAAACCGACAAGCTTTTATCAGTGGAAATGCTGCTATGTCGGTTGACTGGGGAGATATCGGGACTATGGAACAAGCAGTGGAACAATATGGCAGCAAAGTAAAAGGAATGTTAGGGTATGGACCACTCCCGGGTACTATGAAAACGTATAGTTTTGCCGAAGAAAAGTGGATTGAAGGTTATAACCAGGTGAATTTTCTTGATTTTGGTGGTTGGATTTACTCTATCTCGAAGTTTTCTAAAAATCCGGAAATGGCTTATAAGTATGCTACCTTCTTTACTGCTCCAGAGCAAAGCATTTTGGACGTGACTGGTGCTCATGGTTATACCGGTGCTAATCCTTGGCGTTTAAGTCATTTTAAAGATATTGCCAAATGGGTTGAATTTGGCGGCTGGGGTGAAGAATCGGCAAAGGCTTATCTTGGAGCGATTGAAGCTATCATGTCAGATGCAAAGGCTCTTTCTGATCTACGAATTCCTGGTGGAGCTGAATATTATGATTACCTTGATCTCCATCTTGCCGATGCGTTAGCCGGGAAAGTTAGTCCTCAAGAAGCCTGCGATGCGGTATACAAGGAGTGGGAGAAAATCACCGAAAGCTATGGGAAAGAAAGCCAGCTCAAGCTATATCGTGAATCTCTCGGTTTACCAGCCCAATAATTTAGCTTAATAATAATTGCTCTTAAAAGGATTGAGCCAAATATTGGGAAATCAAAATTATTAAGGAAAAGAAAGAGGGGAAACCAATAATGGTTTCCCCTCAGAAAAATAAAATCAAAGGTCCACTGATTGTTACAAAGTTCTTTTCTTTGGTTGAAATAATTTAAAAGCTGAGGATAAACGTTATGGCAATTACCAAACGATACACCGGTTTTTTCTTTCTTATACCGGGAGTGGCTTTTTTGCTCATTATGGGGATTTTCCCGTTGATTTGGTCATTAACACTGGCTTTTCATAAGTGGAAAGCTGCAACAGGCGCAGGAAAGGTATTTATTGGTTTTAAGAATTTTATTGATATTCTCACCGATGATTCTCGTTTTTGGAATAGTCTACGGTTTACCGTATTGTATGTTTTGATCGTCGTTCTGGTTGAATTAGTATTAGGCTTAGTTCTTGCTTATATACTCAGTGAAAAAATCCGATTCAGAAATTTCTTCCGGATTCTTTTTTTATTGCCCATGGCAGCACCAGCTATTGGTGTTGCATTCATTTGGAGAATGCTCTTAAATCCCGATGCTGGGATAGTCAGTAAAATCTTTGCAGGATTTTCCATTAATATACCTGGTCTATTAACCAATGCTGCCACTGCCCCCTATGTCCTCATGCTGATCGATATCTGGGAGTGGACTCCATTTATGTTTATGGGATTGTTAGCAGCTCTTCAGTCATTTCCTCCAGAATTATTCGAAGCTGCTTCAATTGATGGAGCCAATGGACTTCAAACCTTTGGATACGTCACGCTCCCTTTACTCAAGCCGATTATTATAACCCTTTCTCTTCTGAGAGTCATTGATGCTTTTAAACTATTTGAGATCGTATTTGCTGTGACCAGCGGCGGTCCAGGAAGTAGTACTGAATCGCTTTCCTTTTATGCTTATACAACAGGATTTTCCTATTTTAATTTAGGTTACGCTTGTGCCTTATCATGGATTTTTCTCTGGATCGTTTTGGGAATATCAAATATCGTATTGAATCGATTCCGTAAGGAGACCTAAATGCCAAAAAAAAGAAAAGTAACTTTGGGGACGATTATTATTTGGATTGTACTTATTGTTTTTTCAGTGTGGACAATATTTCCTTTTTTTTGGACTGTGATTACCTCGATAAAAATTCCAGGTGAAAGGTTTACTTATGGTTTTATTCCTTATGTCCAATTTCAACCAACTTCCCAAAATTGGAGTAATATTTTGTCTGGTCCAGAACAAGAGCGGACCCTTTTAGGGTTAAAAAGTAGCATCATAATTTCCGCAATAAGCTCGCTCTTAGTTTTATGCTTAGGTTGTTTGTCTGGATATGCATTGGCTCGTTTCAGTTTTCGGAAGAGTAAAGACATTGCAGTCTGGATTCTCTCTAATCGGATGTTTCCTCCAATAGCTGTGGCTATACCCTTTTTTTTAATGATGAGATCTCTTCGACTTTTGGATACTCTTCCAGCAATTATAATTGCTCATACTGTTTTTAACCTTCCTTTGGCAATTTGGTTGATGAGAGATTTTTTCAAAGAACTTCCTAAAGAAATAGAAGAAGCAGCATTAATTGATGGATGTTCGGTCATACAAACTTTCATTCGAGTGGCTCTTCCTCTTGCCCTTCCTGGAATCATTGCCGCCTATATTCTCTGTTTTATCTTTTCTTGGAATGAATTTCTTTTCGTTATCACTCTTTCTTATAAAAACGTAATGACCCTTCCTGTGGTTATAACTGGCACTTTAACTGTGGTTGGAATCGATTTTTCTCGAATTTCAACTCTGACAATTTTAGCTATTACTCCACCGGTTGTTTTAGCAGCTTTTACATCAAAATACCTGGTTAGAGGCCTCACTCTTGGTGCAGTAAAAGAATAATTTGGGTGGTGAGTGAACAGTCCTATGTTGGAATAGGGGAACGAGTAAAAAATGAATTCATTCCAAACCTTCGCTTTAAGAGGGTGTGAAGTTGTCATCTGATTTTGCAGTCGTCATCCTAAGCAGTGCTTTCCCACATGATGATCTCATCTGACACCACACCCGCCATCCTGAGGCTTCGTATTCCGAAGCCGTGATGATCTCATCTTAACAAAGCAAATTAAGAATCTATTGAGGAAAGAAGGGTTTGAGAGCAGGGTATAAAGAACGATACGTTTGATATTTCTCTCTATAAATCGAAAACCATTGATTTTGAGGATTAACAGGCGAATCATATCGAATCATTTGCTCAACCGCTTCTTGAAAGCTCTGAAAATGACCGCTCCCAACCATAGCCAAGATAGCGGCTCCAGTCGCAGCCTCTTCCTTGACTTGAGTGGTTTGAAGTGAATGCTCAAGAAAAGAAGAAAGAATTGATCTCCACAGCAAGCTTTTAGCCCCACCACCAGCAAAAACGAATTTCTTCCCCTGAATACCCAATTCTTCAAAAATGCTGACCGAATCTTTTATAGCCATACAAACTCCTTCCATAATAGCTCGAATTATATCTCCTCGTTGATGAGTGAGATGAAGATTGACAAAAGCACCTCGAGCTAATGAATCGCGGTGAGGAGTTCTTTCACCAATTAAATAAGGGAGAAAGATCAAGCCGTTCGTCCCAGCTTTTCCTCGGGCGGCTTCTTCATCAAGTGTTAAATAGTCGAAAGTGTGATGATTGCTGTCAAGAACGGATTTTTTAAACCAACTCAAGGAAAGTCCAGCACAAAGTGATGCTCCTAATAAATGCCAAGTTTGGGTTACTGCATGGCAAAAAGTATGGATTCTTAACTGGCTATCAACAAGAGGCTTGTGAATAGGCGTAAAAACCTGTCCACCAGTACCGATGGTGATGAGGACTTCGCCTTCGTTAATAATTCCATTTCCCAGAGCTGCACAATGCTGATCACCTGCACCGGCAATGACCAAGGCGTCTCCCGTGATTCCCAGTTCTTTTTGAACTGATGGTGATACTGATCCGATAATGTGTGCTGATTCATAAATGGGTGGAAATAAAGACGGTTTCAAATCAAGCTCTTTGATGATTTCTTCCGACCAGTTTCGTATATTGATATCAAAGAGAAGAGTAGAGGCAGCGTCAGCGACATCCGAAGATGGGGTCAGCCCTAATTTGATTTTTAGATAGTCCTTAGGTAGCATAACCCAACGAGTTTGATCATAAAGATCAGGATGGTTGTTTTTTACCCAACACAAAGAAGCACCCATAAAACCAGTAGCAATATCACTGCCGGCAATGGAAGCTAAACGAGATCCCAGTTTTTCTCGTATAAAATGAACTTCTTTTTCACTTCTTTGATCTGCCCAGATGATAGCTGGACAAACAGGTTTATAATTTGTATCCAACATGACTAAGCCGTGCATTTGTCCGGAAAAACTGATTGCTTTAATATTTCGATTTGAAAGCGGATAAAGCACTTCTTGTAATGCTGAAAAAGTTTGACGCCACCATTCTTCGGGATCTTGTTCGGCAAATCCTATTTGGGGAGTTAAGAGAGGATAATCCCGTTGTGCAAGGGAAAGAAGATGCCCTGCCTCATCATAGAGTACTACTTTAACACTTTGGGTTCCTAAATCGATTCCAATAAATGAAGACATTGCGATCCTCCTCCCTAAAGATATTCAACTTATAAAGATTAGCATTCAATTTTGACCCTGGCAAGAGAAAAAACCTCAAAAAATTTTCCAGAAAAATAATTGACATGAAACATTGAAATGAGTATCCTTATTCAGGGTTGTGGTATGATAAAGAAAAAGAAAGTGGAAAAAGAAATTCATTTTTGGAAAATCCATCTTGTCCTGGCTTGAGGAAAGATGGATTTTTTTTTTGCCAAAAATCATTGCTTATAGTCCCTTTTAAAAGAGTTATTAAAATGTATTGCACCCCCATAATCAAAGAATCGATTTTCATGTCCTTATGAGATGTTCGGTAAGGATGAGAGTAAGCTCAAAAACTAATCTCTTCATATTCGTGAAGGAGAATTGAAGGAGGATTTGAAAGAATTGGATAAAAAGTCAAATCCCGAAATATCTCCCTTTATCCATAGGGAGAAGAGTGAATAAAGTAATCTTGACAAGAAAGAAGGGGGTCAAAGAGGTGTGAAATGGAAACATAAACACTTATTGGGTATTGATCAATTAAATGGTGAAGAAATCAAAATTCTTCTTGAGAAAGGGAGTCAATACCGCGATTGGTTAGAACATTCACCAAAAAAGTTAACCCGATTATCAGGTTATTATCTTATTAACCTGTTTTTTGAAGCAAGCACACGAACTCGAGTATCTTTTGAAATGGCCGGAAAACTTTTAGGGATGGAAGTTGTAAACTTTACCAATGAATTGAGCAGTTTAAATAAGGGCGAAAGCTTCCGAGATACAGTGCGAACTTTAGCGCGGATGAAAGCGGATGCCTTGGTTATACGTCATCGATCCAGTGGGATTCCTCTCTATATTTCCCAATTCCTCCCCTTTCATATTATCAATGCTGGTGATGGCATACGGGAACATCCTACCCAAGCTCTTCTTGATTTACTCACCATGAAAAGAGATGGAATTGATTTTACCCGAAATACCGTAGCCATTATTGGAGACATTCTCCATAGTCGAGTTGCCCGTTCGCTAAGTATAGGACTTAAAAAATTAGGGAGTCAGGTTATTTTTTCCGGTCCACCCACTCTTATACCAAAAGGGATTGAGATATTGGAAGGTCAAGTTGTTTATCCAGTTGAGGAAGCAGTTCGACAAGCTGATATCATTTATTTACTTCGTATCCAAAAAGAACGTCAAGAAGCGGGATTTTTCCCAAGCGCCAAGGAGTATGCTCATTTCTTTGGTCTTAAAGAAAAACCGAAGGGTGCTGATGGTCGTTGGAAAAAAATCATGCATCCCGGGCCGGTCAATCGCGGACTGGAAATTGGTTCTTCTCTAATTGAAGAAGAGAATTCCCTTATTGAAGAGCAGGTAAGCTGCGGATTAGCCATCCGTATGGCGGTTTTAGAGACTCTTATTTTGGAGGGGCGAATGGATGAATAAGGTATTAATAAAAAATGGCACTTTAATTTTTCCCCATAGCAATCAAATGAGAGAAGCCGATGTTTTAATAGATGATGGTGTCATTATTCAAATTGGATCGGGGATCAATGATAGAAAAGCTGAAACAATCAATGCAAGTGGATATTTGGTCGGACCAGGTTTTATTAATCTTCACGTTCATTTTCGGGAACCTGGGGAAGAAAAGAAAGAAGATTTTTTTTCTGGATCTCGAGCAGCGGTAAAGGGAGGATTTACTTCGGTCTTATGTATGCCCAATACTCGTCCTCCAATTGATTCACCTTTATTAATTTCCTATCTTCTCAATCGAGCTCGAGAAGTTGGTTTCACCAATATTTTCCCTGCTGCCGCTATTAGTCTGGGATTAGAAGGAAAAATGATGACCGACGTGGGGCTGTTGATGAACGCTGGAGCCAAAGCATTAAGCGATGACGGAAAATGTGTGAAAGACAGCCGGTTGCTTTATCGACTTATGACTTATTCGCAGTATTTTCATATGCCTCTCATTCTTCATGAAGAAGATGTCGATATTGCCGGTGAAGGTCAAGTCAACGAAGGCAGTATGGCAGTTAAAATGGGATACCGATCTCTCCCCAAAACCGCAGAAGATTCAATGATAGCAAGAGATTTAGTCCTAGCCCATTCTACCGGAGCAAACGTTCATTTTACTCATCTTTCAACAGCGTTCGGTGTTAAATTAATAGAATGGTTTCAAAGCCAAGGAGCCAAAGTGAGTGCTGACGTCACTCCTCATCACCTCCTCCTTGATGATCAGAGCGTTATCAAATATGGAAGTCAAGCCAAAGTAAAACCACCACTCCGGGACAAAACCGATATTGTTGCTCTAAAAGAGGGAATTCAGCGTGGGATCATCGGGATTTTAGCATCGGACCACGCTCCACATACCGATGAGGACAAAGAGTGTGATTTTAACGAAGCAGCATTTGGAATTTCTAACTTGGAAATTTCAGTTCCACTCTATGTGAAAGCATTGATTGATGATCAGTTTATAAATTGGCTTGATTTTTGGAAACTGCTTAGCTTTCATCCCGCTCAATTTTTAGGATTAACAAAAAAGGGAATCTTAGAAATTGGCATGGATGCGGATATAAGCATAATTGACCCGGAAACCCACCATGAAGTCAAAGTGAATGAATTTGCTTCAAAAGGGAAAAATTGTCCCTTTAATGGATGGCAATTAAAAGGATGGCCGGTAGCAACAATCGTTAAAGGGAAAATCTTGATGAAAGATTCCCAATTAGAAGTATAAAGCCAACGAAGAATGAAAAAGGAGAACCAAAGAGTATGAATTTTGCTGATCGAATTAGCTTCTGTGTTCAAAAGTTTGGTCCCTTGCTGGTTGGATTAGACCCTCACATCGATTATCTTCCTCGATTTATCCTCGAACACGAACTGGAAGAAAAAGGGAAAACCTGGGAAGCTCTTGCTCAGGCAGTTGTTCGTACGAATCAAAAATTATTGGATGAACTTCATGATATTGTGGGCATGATAAAAATTCAAATGGCTTTTTATGAAATGTTAGGCATTCCAGGGATGTTGGCACTTCAGTCAACCATTGAATATGCTCGAAGTTTGGGATATATCATTATTTTGGATGGAAAGAGAAATGATATTAGCAGTACTGCACTCGCTTATGCACGGGGATATCTCTCGACGATTTCCTTTCCTGGCGGTCAATTAGAATCTTTTTGGAAAGTCGATGCTTTAACGATAAACCCCTATTTAGGCGAAGATGGTATAATTCCCTTCGTTGATGAGGCAAATAAAACCGATAAAGGTATTTTTGTGTTATGTCGAACATCAAACAAAAGTGCACCGACTATACAGGATGTTTCTGGTCCAGAGAAAGTTTATGTTAAAGTCGCTAAGATGGTTGAAACCTTAGGAGAAAAAATGATTGGTGAATCAGGATTCAGTTCAATTGGAATAGTCGTCGGAGCGACTTATCCTGAAGATCTAAAATATCTTCGAAGTAATTTTCCTTCTTTGCTTTTTTTAATCCCGGGAGTAGGGACTCAACAAGGAGATATAAAATCATTAGTGAATGCCTTTCAAGGCAATGGTTTAGGAGCAATAGTTAATGTCTCTCGAGATGTGATTTTTGCCTATCGGGAAGATTCGAACAATATATCCGGGGAGGATTTTGAGAAAAAAGCTCGAGATCGGGCAGTTTATTATCAAGAAAAATTTTGGGAACTTTTTCGATGAAAAAAGCCAAAATTGTTAAGAAGAGATTCCTTGGAACATCCTTTGTCGAATTGTGGTTAGAGGAAAGCGATATTGCTCATCTTGCCAGTCCGGGACAATTCGTGATGGTTGCTTCTGGAACGAGTTATGACCCTTTTTTAAAAAGACCGTTCGGGATTTTATCTTGTCAAGAAAATCAATTCGGTTTGCTTTTCGAAATAGTTGGTCGAGGAACTCAGATATTGTCTCAGCTTGAGATTGGAGATCAGGTCGATTTGCTTGGACCGCTGGGGAATGGTTTTTCGGTAAATCCCAATGAAGCAATTTTAATTGGCGGAGGGCGAGGTCTTGTTCCACTTTGTTTTTTAGCTCAAATTTTTACTATCAAGAAAATTCCCTTTCAATTTTTCTTCGGCGTTAAAAATCGACAGGAAATGGTCCTTATTGATTACCTTTCCGAACTCTCCTTTCCAATGATCGTCAGTTGTCAAGAAAAAGTCAATGGTTTTTATTGTGGTACTGTTTTAGATGCTTTTATAGATTGGTTTTACCAATTTCCTTCAAAGACTCCCAAAAAAATTTATACTTGTGGACCGCAGGGAATGTTTCAAGCTTTAAGTAGAATAGAAGGAATTCAACCCAATCAAATAGAAGTCTCTCTTGAGTCGCGAATGGGATGTGGATATGGTGTTTGTTTGAGTTGTGCAGTGAAAAAGAAAGACGCACCTGGCTATTTTCATGTCTGTAAGGATGGCCCAGTATTTCAGTTGGGAGAAATTGAACTATGAATCTCCAAGTCAATTTGGGAAAATTAACTCTATCCAATCCAATCATTTTAGCTTCAGGAACTGCTGGTTATGGACGAGAAATTGCTCCCTATTTAGATCTAAATCGTCTTGGAGCCTTAACTCTTAAAGGATTGAGTTTGAACCCCTGGATGGGGAATCCACCACCCCGAATTCACGAAACTTATGCTGGGATAATGAACTCAATTGGTTTAGAGAACAAAGGTTTTGACCAATTTGTAGGAGAAGACCTTCCTTTTTTAGAAAAATTCAAAACTAAGATTATTGCTAATATTTGGGGAAAAACTATTGAAGAATATTCTGATATTGCTCAGAAAATGAATGAATTAGAGCGGATTGATGCTATTGAGGTGAATGTTTCTTGCCCGAACCTCGAACAGGGTGGAAAAAGTTTTTCTTCAAACAGTCACGTATTGTGTCGACTCATTCAGGTTTTACGACAGAAGGTTCAAAAACCCCTCATCGTTAAATTAGGACCCAATACCGATGATTTGAATCAAGTCCTTCTATTTATGGAAAAAGAAGGGGTTGATATATTGAGTATGACCAATACCTTTCCATCTTTAGCTGTTGATGTAGAAAATCAGAGGTTTATTTTTTCCAAAAAAACCGCTGGTTTATCCGGACCAGCTATTAAACCTTTAGCCCTTCAATTGGTCTATGATGTTATAGAACGAACCCGGCTCCCGATTATCGGGATGGGTGGTATAATGAAGGCGGAAGATGCCCTTGAATATCTGCTTATTGGAGCACGAGCAGTAGCGTTGGGATCGGTGAATCTTATCAACCCTTCGGCTGCCATGGAAATTCTTGATGGTATCGAAGCTTACCTGATTCAAAAAAATATTTTGGATATAAATGAATTAATTGGGAAAGTGAGGTAAGTTTAGCTATGAGAGAGCAAGAAATCCTTCAACTGTTTCGTGAAGCTGGAGCTTTTTTAGAAGGCCATTTTCTGCTTTCATCAGGTTTACACAGCCCGTTTTATATAGAAAAATTTAAATTATTACAACAACCAAAATATGTCGAATTATTAGCTGGTGAACTCATTAAACACTTTTCAGGAAAAGCGCCAGATGTTATTGTAGGACCTGCTGTAGGAGGAATCATTCTTGCTTATGAAGTCGCAAGACAATTGGGGGTTCGAATGGCTTTTACCGAAAGAGAAAACGGGAAAATGAAGTTTCGTCGGGATTTTGTACTGGATCAGAGTAATTCAGTTCTCGTTGTAGAAGATGTGGTTACCACCGGTTCTTCAGCCCAAGAGGTGATTGATGTTGTCGAAGAAACCGGAGCCAAGATTATCGGAGTCGGGATACTGGTTGACCGAAGTGGGGGAAAAATTCAATTTCAATATCCCTTCCACCCACTCCTGCAAATGGAAGTAAAGACCTATACGCCTGATGAGTGTCCACTATGTCACGAGCATATTGAACTCCAGAAACGAGGCAGTCGCAATTTATAAGCAAACCTTTGATTGAGCGCAAGGACTGATTTTTGAAGGAGAAAAAGTAAAAATGCCCGATTTAAAAACGCTATTGGATAATGAATTTGACCTCTTCGAACCAATTCATTTAGCTCAAAATTTAGTTCGGATTTTGAGCGTTTCTCGAACCAGAGGTGAATCAGACTTAGCTCGATATATCGCCAACTACTTCATCGATCATCAAATTCGAGTAGAATGGCAAGAAGTCGAGGAGGGTCGAGCGAATATTATTGCAGAAATCGAAGGAGGAAGAGGAGAAGGTCCTTGTCTTTTATTGAATGGACATTTAGATACTGTTCCGGTAGGGACTGGTTGGACTATGCCACCCCTGGGAGGTCAGGTTGTTGATAATTACCTTTATGGCCGGGGGTCTTGTGATATGAAAGGATCACTGGCTGCCATGATGTATACTGCAAAAATTGTCTCCCTTTTTACACCAAATCTGTTTGGGAAGTTGAAATTGGTTTTTGTTGTTGATGAAGAACAAGATAACCTTGGCATAAAAAAATGGATAGAAATCCGGCAGAAAAACTGGGAATCAATTGATTTTGCAGTTGTTGGAGAGCCTACTGGTTTGAATATTAGTTTAGGACACCGAGGGGTAGCCGCCTTCCGAATTACCATCAAAGGAAAATCATGCCACGCTGGCATTGCTCATCGAGGAATAAATGCCATTTATATAGCTTCAGAAATTATTCAAGATATCAAAGATCATCAGAAGGAATTTGATCGGTTTGAAGATGAGGACATTGGAAAACCAGCTCTCAGTGTGGGAAAAATCCAAGGAGGGATATCGCCAAATGTTGTTCCCGATCTTTGCAGTTTTGAAGTTGATGTGAGAACCGTTCCAGGTTTGTCCCTTCATGATATAGAAACGCTGCTATGTGGTTCAGTTAAAAAAGTGTTTGAAATCCATGATCTCCCACCAACTTTTGAAATTGAACAATCGATACCTCATCTTCCTCCCGTCAAGATTCCTCGTGATGTACCAGGAATTGAAATACTCAGCCGATCAATTTCTGATATCCCTGGAGAGATGCCGATTTTTGCTCCTTTTCCAGCTTCCTGTGAAGCAGCTTTTTTGGATCAGGTTGATATACCAACCGTCATTTTTGGACCTGGACGAATTGAAGAAGCTCATACTGCCAATGAGTTTGTTTCTATTACTCAAATCGTTGCTGCCTCAAGAATCTACTCCCTTCTTGCATTACGGTTTTTGGGTGGAGAATGAAATTAAAAGGTTTTTCCTGGTTTTTCATCATTTTATTGTTTTTTTTCATGAGTTCCTTTACCTTTCCTTGGAAAATAGAAAGTCCAGAACAAGTAAAACTCCAGGTATTAGGTGGAAGAAAGACTATTCCTATCAAAATCGTCAATCTTTGGGGGTTTTCTCCATGGATTCAAAGGCTCCGGATTAAAACCCACGATCGTGATTTGTTGGAGGTTGGCTTTGCATCCAACCAACTACAGCTTTCTCCCAAATTGCTTGAGGGAAAAACTGAGTTGATGATCCGTTCCTTTCCATTGATCAAGTATCTCATTGTTGAAATCGATCCCTATTTAGAAGACTTGGACCATGACGGTTTTCCCGATGTTGCAGAATTAAAAACTGAATCAGACCGTCAGCTTTTTCGTGACTTATTTGTTAATATTGCACGTTCTCAAATTGTCCAAGAAAGTGAGTTATGGAAAGAAAAAGATTGTTCGGGATTAGTGCGGTTTGCTTATCGAGAAGCATTAAAGAAACACGATAAGGAGTGGTTCCAAAGTTTCCAAGGAAAATTGGAGGGTCTTTTTGATATTCAATCTTTCAATTATCCTCGAGTTCCATTGCTAAAAACCAATCTATTTCGCATTAAACCAGGTCCTTTTCGATATGAAACGATTGATACTGACTTTTCAGTGTTTGCGTCTGCACAATACCTTTTATCCCATAATGTCGTTTTTTTGGGGAGGAATATGCAGGGAGCAGAAAGAGGTGATCTCATTTTTTTTTATCATCCGGACTTTTTCAATTTTCCTTATCATGTTATGATTTATGCAGGAAAAGGAAAAGTTATTTATCATACTGGAGCCATTGAAGGTCAGGAAGGTTATATTCAAGAAATACTCTTAGAAGATTTAAAAAAGCATCCCAACCGAAGATGGTGGCCGGTTCAAGAGAATCCAAACTTTTTAGGGTTCTATCGGTTTAAGATTTTAGAGTAAAGAATATTATAATAATGATTTCCATATTGAATAAGATCATTCTAAAGGAGGGAGATTCTTGAAACTCTTATCCTGGATCGGTTTGGTATTTTTAACTGTATTGGTATTTTTATCGGGGAATTCATTTGCTTCTCCTTATGTCTCTCTGAGCGTTCCAGCTCACATCTACCCGGGTGATTCCATTGAAGCAAGAGTTAATGTCAGTGAGATCAAGAATCTTCAAATGTCGTTGTATCGGATTGATGATCCGGAAAATTATATCTTAGAAAGCAATAAGGAATATTTTTTTTCTGTCGACACCTGGAGACCAAAGAGACCACTGAATGAGCAAGAAAAATGGCAGAATTTAAAATTTAGTTTTTTCCAGTCATTGAGAGGAATTGCCTCCAAAGTACTTTCTCCGAATCTCAAGCAAAGTTTAAAGGATATTTTAGGGATTGAAGGTCCAATCCCTGCCCGTCCCATTGAAATTACCAGTGATGATTATCATCGTGGTTCTTCACTGCTGAAAAATTGGCTGCAAGAAATCCGGTATTCCAAAGATAGTACCTATGCCTATCAAGCCATTACTCTCAATCCTCTTCAAGAAGGAGTCTATCTTCTCACTGCCACCGGAGGAGACAAAGAAGCTCGGGTTATTTTTTCCGTTACCCGCTTATCTTTGATTTCCAAAGTCGATCAAAGTCGATTGGTGGTCTTTGTGCAAGACCGAAAAAGTGGTCAAATTTTAGAGAATGTCCGGATAAGATTATTAGAAGATAACCAAGTTGTTAATGAAGGAGTAACCAATTCTGATGGGCTTTGGTTAAAAACCGACTTGAACCAAAAAGAAATGACTATCATAGCTCAATTGGACAAAGAATATGCTTTTATGAATGTCTATCCTTATTATTTTGACGCGAGCTCTAAACTTGATGTTTTTATTTATACTGATAGGCCACTTTACAAACCTGGCCAACGAGTGTATTTTAAATCTTTATTACGAGAAAAGTTGGCCAGCAGCTTCATAATACCACCTCCTGGGGAGAAAGTAAAAGCAGTTCTTTCCGATTATCGAGATAATACTTATGCCAGTGCCGAACTGGTTGCCGATCAGCATGGAAATGTATCTTCATGGTTTGACCTCCCAATGTCTCTCGAAGAAGGAGAATATTTGATTAAACTATCCTGGAAAAACAAAGATTTCTACCGAATGGTATCCATTGAAAACTATGAAAAACCATCTTTTGAAACTGAAGTCAAAACTGAAAAAAAGATTTATGCCAATCGTGAACACGTGACGGTTGAAGTTCAAGCCAATTATTATTCTGGACAACCACTAACTCCTGGAACTTTTCGCTATCAAATTCTCCGCTACCCGATCTATTACTGGAGATATGGCCTTCAAAGCGAGATGGTTGAGGAAAATACTGGAGATCTTAATGAGAATGGAAAAGCGGAAATAACCTTTATTCCCGAAGTAGAGGGCAATGCTTATTGGTATGATGTCCAAGTCGGAGTATTTGATGCCGCTTTTCGAGGAGTCCAAAAAAGCGCACATATAAAAGTTTTGATGGGGGATTTTGCTCTGGTTCTTCAGTCGGATCGGTATTTTGTTGGGGTCAATCATGATCTTCACTATACTGTCGAAGCATTTGATGCTGAAGAAAAAAAGGTGGACGTTGGAAAAGTTTACGCAACAATATATCTCTTGACTTGGGATAAAGAAAAGAAGGATTGGAATGAAACATCAGTAAAGCTTTTTTCCTTTGAAATTATCAATGGAAAAGCCGATATTCATTTTGCCTTAGAAAAACCAGGGTATTACCGTTTGCACTGTCAAACTCGTGATGAAAAAGGGAATACCATTACCGCTTCAGATACTTTTTATGTAACTGGATCAGGATTTTATCTTCCATCCACAGGAGTAGAACTCCATCTCGATAAAAAAGAATATAAAGTTGGTGAAACTGCGAATATACTTGTTGTACCGCCAGTTGCAGAAGAATTTCCTCACTTGTTAACCATTGAAGGTGAAAAAATTCACCAAACAGAGGTAAAAGCGAAGGCTAAAGGTCCTTATCAGATTTCGTTACCCATTACTCAAGATTTCATTCTGGGTTGTTATGTATCTTTGTCAACTTTTTACAATGGGAATTATTATAACGAAGCAGTTCAAATTCCAATTATTCCAGAGAAAGACCTCCAAGTCAAAATCTCAACTGATAAAGAAGTCTACCTTCCTCAAGAAAAAGGGAAACTAAAGGTAACGATTCTTGGAACCGACTCTCTCCCCAGACAATGTGATTTTTCTATTGCCATTGTGGATCAGGCAATTTTTGATATGTCCTGGCTATGGTGGGAAAATATTTTCGATCATTATTATCAAAATGTGTATAACAAAGTATATACTCAATCATCTTGGTATGAGTATTTTTATGGTCAAGGAGAAAGAGTACAAAATGTTCGTCCCCAATTTAAAGGAGATGGCCGAGGTGGTGCCGAGGAACCAACCGTTCGAAAATATTTCCCTGACACTTTGCTTTGGATACCTCATTTAGAAACCAATCAGCAGGGGGAAGCTGAAATTGAATTTACTTGCCCTGACAATCTAGCGAGTTGGAGAGTTGAAGTCAAAGCCAATACCGTCGATGAATTTGGAGAATCGGTTATCAACTTTAAGACTTCCAGTCCGTTTGCCTTCAGAGTCGAGTTACCCCCATTTCTATCTCAGGGTGATTCAATCGAGACCCAAATGACCCTTTGGAATGAATATCGACAGCAAAAAGTTCAACTCGAAGCACAAACCGGTTCTGAATTAAAAATTGGGACCTATCCTCACGAAGTAGTCATTGATACCAATCAAAATTTAGTCATTCCTTTGCAATTCCAAGCTCTGCAAGCTGGAGTACCATTTGTCAGAATGTATGCTCGCGGAGAAGTATCGGGCGATGCCATTGAAGTCACTCAAAAGGTTAAGCCACGTGGTATTGAGATTGAACAATTTTTTACAACTTTTGTCTCCGACGGAAAAGGTCGACTCGGTTTCGCTTATGAACCAGAGATGTTTAATCACCCGCCACAAGTAGAATGTATATTGTATCGAAATCTCAACGGGGTTTTTTATCAGATCATGGAAGATATGTACAACTATCCCTATGGTTGTACCGAACAAACTTCTAGTCGAATTATCTCTCTCCTTTCTTTACCCCTTCCCAGTAATTTAGAATGGACCAAAACCGTACCTCGGGAAATCCAAGAAGGGGTTTATCAGCTCTATGCTTTGCAACACTATGATGGAGGTTGGGGTTGGTGGAACTTAGATGATAGTAATGTTTTTAATACATCCCATGCCCTTTTGGCTTTAATTTTAGCTCGGGAAAGAGGATATTTGGTTTCCGATCATTCTATTCTCCAGGCAAAATCCTATTTAATGAGCATCAACAAAGATGAACTGGTTCCTTGGGAGAAAGCCATGAGCTATTATGTATTAAGTCAGGCTGGAGAGAAAATTACCGACTTGACTTCTTTTGAAATAGATAAAAGGTTAGAAAAGATGGATGTGAAAGAGCTTGCTTGGCTAAGCCTGGTTGCACAAGGAAAAACCCAGCAAAGCTTATTGAAAGAACTGATAAAAAGAGCAAAACCAATTGGAGATGCGGTTTATTTTGGTTATTCCAATCCGAAAAAGCCTTGGGAAGATGATCGATTTTTAGCGACATGCTGGGCAACCCTGGCTTTAAATAAAGAGAATCGACCTATTGCTGAAAAATCCTTCCTATGGCTGCTCCGTACCATCCAATCTGAGTGGTATACCAATACCATAGAAAAAGCTTATTTTATGAAATTAGCTTCGTTATTTCAAAAAGAATCCACGGATTCCAAGCCTCATTATCAAATTCTGTTGAATTCTGAGAAACTCGCAGAAAGTCAATTTGAAGCAGGGAGCTTCATTAAAAAAATCAATCTCGATGTTGAAAAAATCCTCGCTGGGAAAAATCAAATCGAGTTGTTTGGAGAAGGTATTTACCTCATGACGGTTAAAATTCGAGGTTTTTCTTCAGAGATACCTCCTTCTTTCCAGCTTAAAGTCAGTAAAAATTATTGGAAACTGAAGGCAATAAAGAACAAAGAAGGGAATTATGTATTTACCAAAGAGGCAATTTCTTCTCTCCAACCCGGAGATGAGTTAGTATGTGAAATACTCATTGAAAGCTCCAACCAATTTGATAATTTGGTTATTGAAGATGGTATGGCATCGGGGTTTGAGATGATTCGGAATGATTATGTATACCAGCTTCAAGATGACCAAAGGGACATTAATTTTGACATCCCGATTTATGTCACGAAAAAGATTCATGACCAACTTCCGGTCCTATTTGTTTCCCGTATTGAAGAAGGGAAAAATATGATAAGATATTACTTAAGGGTCCGGGATATTGGCTCATTTTATGTACGACCTACCCAAGCCTATTTAATGTATTTCCCGGAAGTACGGGGGTACTCTAAAGAGTATGAATTTACCAGTGGAAGATGAATATCACTGTAACAAGCGCCATCTGGCGCTTGTTACAGTGATATTTTTACTCATTATCATTCCGACACCTGTCTGGTGTTTGAACGTAACCTATATAGTTCTTTCTCATCAATTATCCTACCCGCAATTTGAGATAGAACAATACCTAAACAAAGCAGCTGATACCATCCATTATTACACAGGGTTGAATACGGAAATAAATATACGAATTATTCTTCATCCTGATAGTTTGAGTTTCAATAACCATGCTTTTCCCAGTTGGTCGGCTGCAGTTTATCGAAAGGGTGAAATACACCTTCGAAATCCTTACCTTTTACTCAAAAAGGGTATTTTCAAAAATATTCTTTCTCACGAGTTATTCCATGCGGTTGTTCACCAAAATGGCCTTTTCCTTCCTCAGTGGTTTGAAGAAGGTTTTGCTTATTTCCTTTTTCCTACTTCGATCCCAAAGTTGAATGATAAGAGATATGATGCAGATTTCTTTAAACTTGAAAGCCTGGAATTTTATAATAATTCCTATATTATGGTTAAAAAATTAATGAGGGAAAAGAGTCAGAAAGAAATTCGCGATTTTTTTCTTTTTTGTCAAGAGGTGGGATTTTACTCTGCCTTGTCCCAATTCTCTCAGGTTTCTGCCTATTGAAGAAAGGAGCAAAAAGGAAAGTATATGAATTATGCAACAACATTACTCCTTATATTCTTATTAATTTTTATTAATGCTTTTTTTGCAGCTTCAGAAATTGCTATTATATCTTTACGTCGTAGTAAATTAAAACTCCTGGAAAGCGACAAAACAAAGCAAGTTGAGACAGTAAATCGATTATTAAAGAATCCCAGTCAATTTTTAGCCACAATTCAGATTGGTGTGACGATGGCTGGATTTTTTGCCAGCGCAACCGGTGCAATTTCTCTGTCGCATGATCTCGGAAGGAAATTAGAAGCTTCTGGTTTACCAATACTTAGTCGTTTTGGTGGAGAGATATCATTAATTGCAGTGACCTTAGTCATCTCTTACCTAACTCTGGTATTTGGGGAACTGGTTCCAAAGCGGATAGCCATGAGCAATCCAGAAGCGTTATCGATTCGTTTGGCGAAACCCTTAGAGTACTTACTCATTGCTTTTAAACCAATGTCAATTATCCTTTCGACAACAACCGATTTTATTTCTCGTCTATTTGGTATTACTCAGGTTGATCATTCGACTCATACCGATGAAGAGCTCAGAATATTTATTACAGAACAACGAACAGTTCCAATTGAGGAAAAAGTTTTAATCAATGAAGTATTTGAGTTTGGAGATACCATGGCCTATGAAGTCATGACGCCTCGAACTGACATGGTTTGCATCGAAGACAATGCAACCCTCAAGGAATTTCTTGAATTATCAATGAATTCTCATTTCTCAAGAATACCGGTTTTTCGAGATGATTTGGATGATATATTGGGATTTGTTCACATTAAAGACGTCCTTCCCTCCTTAGAAAAATTAGGCGATGGTGACCTCAAAGTCAGGCGATTTATACGACCAGTTCATTTTATTCCAACCACCAAAAAGATTATTGAACTCTTAAGAGAACTTCAACAAAAACGAATCCATATGGCAATCGTTCTGGATGAATATGGAGGAACAGCTGGTTTAGTTACTATTGAGGATCTTCTTGAAGAACTCGTTGGTGAAATTCGTGATGAGCACGATCAAGAAGCGCCGCCTTATCGTCAAGTTGGAGAAAATGAATATTTAGTTGATGCTTCGACACCAATTGTTGACTTAAACGAACTGCTATTTTTACAAATCCCCGAAAGCGAGGAATTTGAATCAATTGGTGGATTAGTCATGGAACATTTAGGAAAAATACCAGAATTAGGCGAAATAGTTGATATCGATCATTACCAGATTAAAGTTGAAAGAATGAAAGGGAAAAGGATAGCTACTTTGCGGTTAATAATAAAAAAACAAAAGGAGGAAGAGAACTGTGGCGAAACTGATCTTAGCTCATGATTTAGGAACGACTGGGAATAAGGCAACACTATTTGATGAAAATGGGTGTTTAATTGCCAGTGATTTCTTTGGTTATGAAACCTATTTCCCTGATTCTCTGTCAGTTGAACAAAACCCTGAAGATTATTGGGAAGCCGTTACCATCTCAACCCGAAGACTCATTGAGAAAAGTGGTTTTAATCCTGAGGAGATTGCCGTAGTAAGTTTTTCTGGACAAATGATGGGTGCTTTACCGATTGGTGCTGATGGGAAGCCTTTGTATCGGATCTTGATTTGGGCTGATCGCCGCGGAGTGAAGGAAGTGAACTGGGTAAAAGAAAAGATTACTGAAGACCAAATTTACGAGATAACTGGACACCGGTTAAGCCCCAATTATTCCATGGCAAAAATTCTCTGGTTAAAAAATAATCAACCGGAAGTCTATAAAAATACGAAGTATTTTCTTAT
>JAAYUT010000144.1 GCA_012517485.1 Candidatus Atribacter fermentans | reverse complement strand
TGATGCGTCGCTGAAAGATAAACTTAAGTGCCTGGTATTTATACCCATAATCTCAAGAACATATTGCGATCCCAAATCATTTGCATGGGTCTATGAATTTAAAGCATTCGTTGAGCAGGCATCAAAAGATCATTATGGAATCACTAGTGTCCGGTTAAGAATCCCATAGTAATAATTGGTTTTCATCGGACAGGTTATTGATTAAGGTTTTATTGTTAAAGAGTTCTTTGATAGGGGTCTTTTCAAACAGAGTAAGACCCAATGTTTGAGCAAATGTGTACAGAGTTATTGCCAGATCGAGTTTTTTCTTGGCGATTGCAATCAGCAAGTAGGTGCATGTTGCTATCCATATCTGACAGGACACTGCATTTTGACTTGTTCCATAGAATGCCTTGATATGCAAATGTTGTTTGATCCATTTGAAGAAGAGTTCGATTTTCCAACGTTCCCGGTAGAGCTCCGCAATGGACAGGGCGGGTAGTTCAAAATCGTTGGTCATAAAGGAGTAAACGGTATTTGTGGCATAGTCTTCGTAAATGACCAACCGGAAATTATCGGGATAAGACTTAGAGGTTTTATACCCGGTCAATTTCACTACCTGATCACTTATCAAGCCTGCATCTTTGTCAACTTCTGCCGAGGAAATCACTTCACATCTGAGGTTATCCTTAGCTCTCATAACAAAGAATGCACGAGCCAGATGAAAAAGAGTATACAAACGATGAAAATCAATGTATCCTTTATCCATGACATAATAAGACCCCGGCTCTATAGGCATCACATCCAGCAAGTTGACGTCATGAACAGATCCTTCGGTGATGTCAACGAACACAGGAATGGATCCCCGGAGATCCAACAAGGTATGCATCTTTACTGCACCCTTTTGATGATGGAATTTGGCCCAGGGATACAGACTAAGACACAAGTCAATGGTGGTGCTGTCAAATGCATAGACCATATTATCCAGATCGACCCTGAAGTCATTATCATCGATGTAAAGAGGCCTTGCCTGTTTGATCAGGATTTGAGCGAAGTCAGCATAAATGCGCCAGTTCCTTTTCTCATTGGCATCAGCAAGAGTAGATCTGAAAACGGGTTGGCTGAAACCGGAGTGATACAACTTGCCAGAGAAAGCAGTCAGACAGTTCTCAATATCACGCAGGCTTTCTCGACCGGTGAGTTGGGCAAAACTCATAACCAGGAAATGCTCCCGGCAAGTAAGTTTTCTTACTCGGTAGTCACCCTTGTAATGTTCAACACACTTTTGGAACTCATATTCTGGCATAAATGTCATCAATTGCGCAAAGACTGTTTTACCGATATGCATTTTCGCTCAAATAAAGAAAGAAGCGAAAATATAATTTCAAATCGTCAAATTTTAAAAACGCTGCAATATGCTGTATATTAATATATTAAATGACCTTGATCAAATCTTAACCGGACACTAGTGTTTAACATTATTTAATTTAATATATTTTTTAAAGGCTTCATTCTCTAGTTTTGGAAGGTAGTTTTCATAGAGAAGAACCGCATTATTTAAAATTTTAGATTCTTGTTGCGAAAAGGATATATTAGCAAAAAACAACCAAAATAAGTAAATTAATAAATGTTTCATGTAATTACCATTTTATCCAAGTTATAATTGAATTGTTACTGAAATATTGATTTCCAAAAATTATTCTGCCGACTAAAGGATCCATCACTAAAGTATTGGAAAAGATTGTTCGTGTGCCTCCTCCAAATAGTCTCATTTTATCAGAAACAGTAAATTGTGTTATGGCAACTACATGCTTATCTGTAGTAGAAAACATACTAAAACCATTATCAAATAATCTCCCAAGCTCATCATAATCTGTAATTGAAGAAAACCTTTTAAATCTAGTTATCCTTGCGCCATAAGTCCTACCTAGCATATACATATCTGCACCATCAGCGTTTCCCATAGTATATATAATATAGTTTTCAGGATTATGGTCATAATGATTTGTAAATGCAGCTACATAGCCATAACAGTGTTTATTTTCATCGGGTTGT
>JAAYUT010000143.1 GCA_012517485.1 Candidatus Atribacter fermentans | reverse complement strand
TTCTATTTTGATGGAGAAATGCTATGCCAATCTGTCGTGCCTTCCAAGGATAATTCAAAGATACCGGCTGACCCATCCAAAACAAAGAACCAAAATCGGGTTGGAGAGCCCCAGTTATAATTTTTATCAAAGTCGATTTTCCTGCTCCATTTTCTCCTACTAAAGCGCGAATCTCGCCTTTTTGTAAACAAAAATCGACATTTTGGAGAGCAACGACCCCAGGAAATTTTTTGGTAATTCCCTTGAGTTCTAATAAATATTCCATGGTCGACCCATTCTCCTCTCCTTATTCTTTATAAATTAATTTGGATGGCGTGTATACTTCAATTGATATTGGGTTTTTCCCATTAAAAATTCGTTCCAATTGCTCAACAAGGATCACCATCATACCTTCGAAATCCTGGGAAACAGTAGCAATCAAAGGTGTCCCCTTTTCAATCAGTTCAATAGCTTGGCTCGTTCCATCAACACCCGCAACGACAATTTCATTTTGTCTACCGGCGGCTATAATTGCCTGAGTTGCTCCAATAGCTGGTTCATCCCACCCCGCCCAAACCGCCTGGATAGAACCAGGCTCAGGGTTAGCAATTAAGATACTTTCCATTGCCTTTCGAGCATCTTCTATAGGACCTGGAACTTGAACGTGGTGTTCAGTAATGACTTTGATATCTGGATTTTCAATCAAAATAGCATCCAATATCAACGTTCTTTTTCTTACCCCATGGTGAGGTCGGTGAGTGAAAACCACAATATTTCCTTTTCGATCAATCGCATTAAACAAAAAGGTGGTCATCATTGCTGACATAACGTAGTTATCAGATGTGACATTGCAGGTTACACCCGGAATCCAACCAGCATCAGCTCCCAAAACTGGGATACCAGCCTCATTTGACTTTTTTATTTGATCTTTGAGTTGATTGGGATCCGCTGAACCCAACACGATTGCGTCGACTTTCTGGGCAATCATATCTTCCATACGGCTTGCCAGAGCTCCAAAATCACCTTTAGTGTCGATTGTAACCACTTCCCATCCTTTCGCTTTGGCTTCTCTTTCAAAAGCTTTAATCATCTGATTAGTGGTTACTGAAGCCAAGTAGGGAGTAACTACAGCTATGGTCCTGGTCTCTTCAGCAAATGCCAATGGAACAGCTAAGATAATGATACAAATTAAAATTGAAAAAAATAATCTCTTCATTTTTCTTTCACCTTCCTTCTATTTTTAAAAGAGGTTTATTTGGTTAAACCCTCTTTTTAAAATTCTAAATAGGAATTGGTTAATCCAGTACTTGACGATATTGGGATAGATAACCAGCAAATTTACTTATCAATTCGGGATCATCGCTGTGTTGAGCAATAAAACCTACTACTGCACTCCCCACAATCACACCATCAGCAATTACCGCTAATTCCCGAGCCATTTCAGGCGAATTGACACCAAAACCAATGAGGAGAGGAATTGTGGTTGTCTTTCTCAACTCAGTAATTACTGGTTTAATTTTTTCAAAGTCGATATTTGTCTTTCCGGTGATTCCTTTTCCAGAAACGATATAAACGAAGCCACGGCTTTCATGTCCAATTTTTTGCAGTCTTTCAATTGATGTATTAGTTGAAGCGAGGATGATAACTGAAAGCATTTCTTTCAAGTCGTCAAGCATCGGCAAAGTTTCTAAAGGAAAATCGGCAACAATTAACCCTTGAAAACCAGCTTGTTGATAATCTTTTCCAAAACGTTCAATTCCATAGTGATAAACAATATTTCCATACGTCATAGCAATAAGCGGAATCTTGAACTGAACACTGGAGAGAACCTCTGGAATCATCTTTGGTGTGACCCCATTTTTCAAGGCATGATAAGAAGATTGTTGAAGTATCGGACCGTCGGCAATTGGGTCAGAATGGGGAATCCCAATTTCAATAGCATCAACGCCTTGATCCTGGCATATCTTCAATAAATCTAAAAATATTGGGATATTTGGATATCCAAAGGTTAAATATGGAAGGAAAAGTTTCTTATTATCCATTTTCTTGGCGTTTAAAATTTCCGCTAACCGATCAGCCATTTTTTTTCATCCTTTCTCGATATTGAATAACTTCTTCTACGTCTTTGTCCCCTCGCCCCGATAAACAGATTAAAATAATTGAATCTTTCGGAACATTTGGATATATTTGTAACACATATGCGACTGCGTGAGCGCTCTCCAGAGCAGGAATAATACCTTCCAAATGGGAAAGAGCGAAGAAAGCCTCTACTGCTTCTGAATCGGTGACTGCGGTATACCGTGCTCGTCCGTCGACTGAAAGAAAGCTATGTTCCGGGCCAACTCCTGGATAATCAAGACCCGCTGCAATCGAATGTGTTTCAAGGATTTGCCCATATTGATCTTGAAGAACATAACTCAAACTCCCGTGAAGAATTCCCTTTGAACCTTTCCCAATGCTTGCCGAGTGCTTTCCTGTTTCCAAACCTAATCCCCCGGCTTCCACCCCGATGAGCTCAACCTGGAGATCATTTCGAAAACCTTGAAAAATTCCCATGGCATTGCTTCCTCCTCCAACACAAGCTATGACTTTGTCTGGAAGTCGATTCTCAGCCTCAAGAATCTGTTGACGAGCTTCACCACCAATAATTGACTGAAAATCTCGTACTATACGAGGATAGGGATCCGGACCCACTACCGATCCGATGACATAGTGGGTATGATCGACATTCTGTACCCAATCTCGCATTGCCTCATTAATCGCATCTTTTAAGGTTTGAGTACCAGACTTAACCGGTATAACCTCTGTTCCTAAAATTTGCATTCGATAGACGTTGAGTTTTTGTCTTTCTACATCAACAGCTCCCATATACACTTGGCATTCCATTCCAAGAAGGGCGCAAGCAGTAGCAGTTGCCACTCCATGTTGACCTGCCCCAGTTTCAGCAATGATTCGTTTCTTTCCCATCTTTTTTGCCAACAATACTTGTCCCAAGGTATTGTTAATTTTATGGGAACCAGTATGATTAAGGTCTTCCCTTTTCAGATATATTTTTCGTCCCTGGCAATGCTTACTTAACCTTGAGGCGTAGTATAGCGGCGAAGGGCGTCCTGCGTAACGGGATAGATAATATCCAAGTTCCTCGTGAAATGATCGATCCTTAGAATAATATTCATATGATTCTTCTAACTCATTCAATGGATACATGAGAATTTCTGGGACAAAACGTCCTCCGAATTCTCCAATAAACCCTTTGGTCTGCATGGCTCTCACTCACTTCCTCATTGGAATGATATTGTTCTTCCAGTACACTATCAGCAACAAAAAAAGCCCTCGTCAAGAGACGAGGGCTTTCACTCGCGGTACCACTCTTATTAATGGCAGGTATTGCCATTCACTCTCTCAGGTACGGGATTTCTCCGATACCCGTCTTTCTTTAAAGGGAAAGTCCCTTCTCACCCTACTCGCACTGGCTTTCGTAGAGCCGCTCCAAGGCCCATTCACTTCCGTTGCAACACCGGACTCCCACCATTTATCCTAGCTCTCTCTGGATGCATGATTCGGAAGTTACTCTTCCTTTTCTCAGCGTTTACTTATT
>JAAYUT010000142.1 GCA_012517485.1 Candidatus Atribacter fermentans | reverse complement strand
TTTTATAGTCCCAAAAGTTGAAGACCGTACTTATGTTCTTTGGATAACCCTTCTTTATGGAACTGGGCAAACTTATAGGGGTTATTATACCATGATTGATGATGAATCTTCTGTTTGTCTTACAGTGGATAATACTCCTCCTGATATATCTGGTTCTGTTTCTACAAATCCCATTAAATCTGGTGATGCTCTTAAGATAAAGGTTTTCAGTAATATTTGGTATCGATATACTCCTGATGACACAGCAAATATCACAGCCACGATTTTTGGAAAAGAATTCAACATACCATTGTCCAGTTATTCTGGCGGTAGTATGGGGAAATTAGAATATACTATTCCACAAGTATCTGATGGAGTCTATTCAGTCTTTTTAACAGCTGAGGATATGGTTGGTAATTCTAAGACAATAAGTGTTAATTACACAGTGGATAATACTCCTCCGATAATAACAGCCACTATTGCTCCAGATACTTTAAAATTCATTGATTTTGCAAACGATAGGTCATTAGAGATCATAGCACAATCTTCAACAGATACTAAGGCTATTTATGTTTTTATTGATAATTCATGGCGTTTTTTAAAATATTTAAACGGTTTTTGGACTAATAAGTTTGGTGTTCCTCATATAGTTTCTGTTGGAATTCATACCATACAATTAAAGGCAATAGATTATGCTGGAAATGAAGAGGCATATTATGTTACTTATAAGGCTGTCGATTTTTTAGGTTCTATCACTCCACCAAGTGGAACTGGAATAGGAGATGGATCTAGTGGTTCATCAGGTGATGGGAGGTCATCCGGAAGTAGTGTAGGTGGATCTCAGGGAGGCTCTTCTGAAGGATCTGATAATGAATCCCCCGGAAATTCACCAGATTCAAATGAATCTCCAACATCTCCGGATTATACTATATTGCTTATAATTTTATTAGTTGTAATTCTACTTTTACTCTTAATATTTCTATGGTATATTGGTGCATTACCAATCTTATGGTTATTCTTAGAAATACTCGTTTTTAGTATTATAAGAGGGTTTGTAGGGCTACTTGGAATGATAATGGAATGTTTAGCATCCATTGGTTGGCTTTTTTTGGGAGAGGGGATTATTATCAATCCATTCACATTTATTTTACAACTTTTCACATTAGGTGTCATGCCAAGTATTTCTGGCGTTCTTCAAGTAATAATAAGTTTATTAGGAGGTAGATTTGCTTCAATTGCTCCTATAGCAGAGGCTGTTGAAGCAGGTCTTTATTCTTATGGAATTGTTGAATTTGCTGAAAGTGTTTTCGAATTAGGAGATAAATTCAAAAAATGGTTGGGGTTAAAATAGGGGCCATTTTAATGATGTATAAAATCTTAAAGGTCGAAACCGAAGTATAATATAAGTGAGATTATCAATTAAAATTAATTTATGACTGTGATAAAATGAAATTTCATAGAGCTATAGAATATAAACTAAAAAAGACGCTTGATGAATTAAGTCATAAAGATATTAAAGGGTTAGAGTTAATCCTTAATAAAATAAATGGTTTAAAAGAATCACTAATTTATGAGAGAATGTATGAGGGTTCTGTTCTCGGGAAAAAAATTTTTTCTTCAGATGCCAGATTAATGGAAAATGAAGAAAATCAGAGTAATCATCTTATAGCTATTGGATTCAAACATTTAGGTAAATCCCCCTTTTATTTACCTTTATTTTCCAGTTTAATATCTTTTACTAATCTAAACTCTCTTTATTCCTTACTTGCACTAGTCTATTATGCA
>JAAYUT010000141.1 GCA_012517485.1 Candidatus Atribacter fermentans | reverse complement strand
TTGGAAGAAAGAAGTTCCCGATCGAGAGATAGGAATTTCGAAGTTTTCCCGAGAGGGAGAGTGGAAGGCCAATCCTGAAGCGCTTCGCCATATTAGAAAGTAATTTCTTTTTTTCGAAGCGAGATTTAGGTTCAAGAGTTTGTCAGAACCTGTGGTTTTTTTGTTCCTCGATTGAGTAACTTCTTTTAACTGCTTTTTAACTAATCATAATGCTGAAAAGGTATAATATTAGAAAAGTAAACCTTTGGCTCAATTCCAAGAGATACATTTAAAGGAGGACGGATATCAAGTATGGAGAATCTTATCTTTTTTGAAAAACCAGTTTTATATTCTCCTAAAATGATTATTGGGTTTTCGGGATGGATGGATGGAGGATATGTTTCAACCGGTACTATTGTTTATTTAAACAATAAGCTGAATACTATGAAATTTGCTGAAATAAATCCCCATCCTTTCTATATATATAATTTACCTGGGTCTATGGAGGAAATTGCCCAATTTCGTCCTTATACAAAAATTGTTGATGGATTGATAACGGAAGTCCAGTTTCCAACCAATGAATTTTTTGCTGATATGAATACCAATCTCATTTTTTTCTCTGGGAAGGAGCCAAATTTTAATTGGAAAGAATACTGTCAGTTATTATTATTTATATGTGAAGAATATCAGATTCGAGATATCTATTTTATCGGAAGTGTTAATGGCTTGACCCCACATACGCGAGATCCCCGAGTCTATTGTTCGGTAAATAATGAGGAATTAAAAAAAATTCTCGAGAAAGAAAATATCCGTTTTACCAATTATGAAGGTTCTGCCAGTTTAGTTACCTATCTCGCTTTTTTAGCTAAAGAGAAAAATATTAATATGATTAATCTTATCACTGATGTTCCTATGTATATCCATGCAACGAATCCCAGAGGGATTATTTCTATCGTAAAAAAAGTTACAACTTTGCTAAAATTAAATCTTGATTATTCTGATTTAATGCCATTAGTTGAACAATTTGATAATAATATGGCTGTAGTAATGCGTGAACAACCCGAATTAGCCAAACAGGTGAAAAAGCTTGAGGAAAATTATGATAATGAGATCGTTACCGACAACCTGAATTTCGAAGAGTGGTTAAAAAAGCATGGTATTGATAATATATAATATAGCCTTTTCCGTCGATCTCTATCTTCTGAGAAAAAAACAAGAAAGTACACTTGTAGGGCAAGAGAGGGTTTGAATAAATTATTTTTGCTTTTTTTAAAGGATCTTAGACTTAATATCAATTCTGATGCAAATAAATCATATTCAATATAATTAATAATTCGAGGAGGAAAATTCCATGATAAAAGAAATACCAGAAGCCGAATTTCATCAAAGGATTGAAAGAATTCAGAAAATGTTAGTTGAAAATGATTATGATGCCTATTTAGTCCATTCTAATGAAGCCGATCATGCGAGTGTTCGATACCTCAGTGATCATTGGCCAATTTTTGAAACAGCTGGAGTTATTGTTCCCAAAGAGGGCGACCCAATCTTATTGATTGGGCCAGAAGCTGAACCCTTTGCTATTAAAAGGAGTAAAATCAAGAAAATTCGAAAGCTACTTGCTTATCGAGAATCAGCTGAACCTGATTACCCAGATATTCAAGTATCAAATTTTAAGGAAGTATTTGATGAAATATCAGGGGGGAAAGGAATTAAGCGTTTGGCTTTGGGAGACTACGCTATTCTTCCAATGCCAGTGTATGAGGGTGTAAAAGAGGCATTAGGACCAAAGGGAGAAATAATTCGAGCTGAATGGATCATTTCTGATATGCGAGCAGTTAAATCAGAAAATGAGATTGCCATGATGAAAGAGGCACACCGAATTAGCGAGTTAGCTCTTGAGGATCTTTTGAAAGAAATGAAAATTGGAATGACTGAAAAAGAGGCTATGGGTATCCTCTATCATGCTATGTATAAGTATGGGGCTGAATGTGAAGCCTTTCCTAACTATATTTTTGGGGGGAAACAGACTCAAAACGCTATTGCTCGGGCAACATATAAAAAACTTGAGCCAGGTCAGATGATTCAACTTTGTGTTGGAGCTCGATTTGGGGGGTATGCCTCCTCAGTAGGGCGTCCAGTTATTTTTGGAAAAATGCCGCAAGAAATGAAAAAACAAGTACAGTTTGGATTGGATGCTCATTTAATGACCTATGAATGGATTAAAGAAGGCGTTATCGCTAAGGATGTTGCTGAGAAGTATTACCAATATTTTGAGAAGCACGGTTACGCACAATATTATCTATATGGACCATGCCATGGTGCTGGTATTATAGAAGTTGAAAAACCCTGGATGGAAAAAACTTCAAATTATCCTTTAAAAGAGAATATGACTTTCATGGCAGATACCTTCTTCACCACTCCCGATTATGGCTTTCGTTGGGAAGATGGTTTTCGAGTAACTAAAGATGGATGTGAGGTCTTTTCTTCTGCGAGAAGCGAAATAATTGAGTTATAACCTCATGTAATGGAGAGACAAGAAGACCGCCCAATTTTGGTTTTGCGTTAAATCAGGATGAAAATTGTTGCCTCTCATCCAGACCCCCTCCCGCGAAGAGGCGAGGGGAAAAAGAAAAGTAATAAAGTTCCTGCCACGGAGAGGCGAGGGGGGATTTCTCCCTATCGCAAAGGGGGATAAAGGGGGATTTGAGTTTTCTGCTCCGTCATTGTAAGGAGTGTCCTATAAGATGTGGTAATCTCATCCGCCCAATCTGTCAGTCTGAGGAATCCGGTGTTTTTACAAGACAACCTGAGAATCTCATTCTTAATAGTAATGAAGAAAAAAAAATGAATTCCTCACG
>JAAYUT010000140.1 GCA_012517485.1 Candidatus Atribacter fermentans | reverse complement strand
CATCAGGGTATTGCCAGTAACGGGAATGGCAGTCGCTGAACCTCGACCGGCATTTGACCATCGCACCAAACTAACACGATCTTGTAAGTGAAAACGTCCTCCTGCATAGAGGTATAGTGATTCCCCATCACGCGACCAAGCCACCAATGGAAGATTCCCATTATCAATTTGGCTACAATCTGGGGAGAAAAGAAGCTCTAAATCAGGTACTGAATAGACATCTACTCGAGGAGAATCAAAAAAACCAACGGCAACTTGATTTTCATCTGGAGAAAAAGCTACCGAATGAGGTCGGTTAGAACCTGAAAGAGTGATTTTCTTTTCTAAGGTTATCGATCCATTTTCATCGACTTGATATAAACGGATCGTCTGGTCAAAGCTGGCAGTTATGATCTGATTATTTTTATTCCAGTCGAGACCCAATGCATCTTCTTCGCCATAATCAAGGTCCTTAAAAGCAAGTGAATGATCTTCGGTGTTATAAATCCGAAGTCCCGAACCTTCGGCACCAAGGGCTGCTAAAAATTTTCCGTCGGGAGAATATTGGATTTGGGTAATAGAAGCTGGTAGACCAGTCATGGTACCCAGTAGTATTCCGCTTTCACGGTCGAAAAACATGATGATTTCAGTTTCTTCCCACACTCCGGCAATACTTCCGCAAGCAATGGTTTCTCCGTTTGGAGAAATAGCCACTGTCGTTATTTGACCATCAATTCCATCACCGATCGGTGGTCGGATGATCTTCAACAATCGACCAGTTTCCTGCTCCCACACTCGGATGGTTTTATCATCAGAACCGGTAACGATAAAACGGGACCATTCTCTATCGATAGCAACACTATTAATGGCTGAGATATGCATATCGGTATTGATTCGAAAAATTGGTTTTTCAGGAGGTTCGGAGAAAAGTTTTTTAGCTATTTCCCGAGCAATTTCAGGATCAAGATTTTTTAAAATGGAATATTCCTTTTGGGCGGATTCTAAGTCACTGTTGATTAAGTAAGCAATAGCGAGATTAGCATGAAAAATATCACTATTCGGTTCAAGGCGGATCGATTCTTGGAAAGATTGAATAGCCTGGTCGGTTTTCCCCACCTGCAAGTAGATTTGACCAAGCTTAGAATATACCAAAGCCCAATTTGGTTGTAAGTTGAGAGCACTTTCGAAAGCATCAATGGCTTCTTGGTATTTTTCCTGTTCATAAAAAGATTGACCAAGGTCAAAAAAGTCCTGGGCTTCATTTGCAAAAATCGAAAAAGATATTGTGAGAAGAAAAAAGATAAAGAGTACTGATATCAAACGATGAATCACACCAGCCACCCTCCTTAATGATATAAAATTTACCCTTCACCTTAGGAAGTTTAGAAAATCAAATTTTGTAACTTTAGAATTGATAAATCAATCTCTTAAAAAGAATTTAAAAATTTGGAGTCGAAATAAATACGCCCGGTCTTTATTTAATGGTGCGACATGCCATGCCGAGTCGAAATTGGATTTCCATCCTCATTTGGTACCGTAAAAATAATATAAATGTCTATCCTGAAAATACCAGAAT
>JAAYUT010000139.1 GCA_012517485.1 Candidatus Atribacter fermentans | reverse complement strand
GATTATGAAATAACTTTTGTCGATAAGGGATTTAAAGCTTTGCTTTTAAAAGAACTTCAAGGTCAACAGCAGTATATTCTTAATATTTGTCACTTTGATGGAATAGAACTTTTCACCGTCCAAGGACAATTTAATACTTTTAACCTTGATCAAGATAATGAAAAAAATGACTTCTATGAAGCCCTAACCGAAGCTGACCTCATCTTTACTGCGGTAGGAAATCAAAATTTACCTGGCATCATTTCCGAGATTGCCTCAATTCTTAACTCCCATTTGAGGGAAAATTATATCCTTATATGTGAAAATGGTCGTAACCTAGCTCAAACCTATCAAAAATATTTTAAAAAGAGCAAGGTATTTGATACAGTTATGTCTCGAATGTGCCGGTTTGCTGCTCTCGAAGAAAAAAATTATATTTCTCTTTTAAAAAGCCTTCCCGATAAGTTGGTAGTTGAGTCTTATGACTATCTTCCACTCAACCATGGAGCATGCTCACCTGAACGATTTTCCCCTGTTTTTACTTTGATTGAACCTGAAATTTTTGCTACCTGGGAAGATATTAAATTCTTCGCCCATAACGGAATTCATGCTTTTATTGCCTATCATGCCTTTCTGAACGGATATAAATATTTTTCCGATGTTGATCAAAAATTAAAAGAAAAAGCTGAAAAAACGATGTTTAATGAAATCATTCCGGCTTTGCATCGAGCTCATCCTCATTTTCCTTTCAGAGAACTGAACGAATATGGCGAAAATCTTTTAGAGAGAATATATAATCCTTTCTTTCATGATTCCATAGAAAGAGGTATTCGTGGGATATTGGAGAAATTAAAACCAAACGAGCGGTTAGTGAGTGGGTTGAGATTTATTTATCACCAGGGAATAAAACCAGTTCACTTTGCCAGTGCAATTTTAGCTGGTTATAAAATCGCATCCAAACTAAAGTCTCTCCCCGAATCCATGAAAGATTTTCTTATGAATCATTGTGGTATCATCGAGGAAGAACTCATTCAACTCGTCATGGATAATCCTGAAATATAGGCATCTATATCTATTTGTGGCATTAGATGGAGATGAAAATCCAGTTCAGAAATCAATTACCCCCTTTCAAAAAGGTGGTTAGGGGGATTTGAATTTTTTCTTATTCCATCGTTGCGAGGAGCGTCCTATGCGACGTGGCAATCTCTCTCACCTAATTTGTCATTATGAGGAGTCCGTTTTTTTCCCCAACAACTTGAAAATCTTATCTTGAGTCACTGGCGTCATCCTGAGGCTTCGTATTCAGAAGCCGTGAGGATCTCATCTTTTATTCAAATTTCTTTATTTTTTTCCTCAAGATAACCAGGAAAAACCTGAAAGGCACCCTCCCCCCGCGAAGCGGCACCCCTCCACGGAGGGGAATTATTCGATTTATTCCCTCATTCAGGGGGGATTCAGGGGGGTGTTACTTTCTCAGTTTTTTTGTTCATTTTTATCCATTCATTAATTTTCAGGATAGAATAATAAATAAAGAAATAATGTAGGTAAATGATATTAAATTAATTGAGTATTTAAAAAAGAATAAGCACTTTTATAAGAATTTTGGATTGATATATAAAATATTTTTGATCGATTGCAAGAGAGGAATATCATTCAGGTAGCTAAACATGCCTCTATAAGATTGTTATAAAATAATTTTAAAAGTTTTTTTGGAGATAATCTTTAACTTTTATAATAAATTCTTGAGCATGATTTAATATTTCACTCGCCTCTTCTAATGAAACTGAATGTATCGGGTTGTAATCTGCATCCATCCTTTTTAAAAAAGCATAGTGAAGCCAACGTGATAGGTCTACTGAAAATAATCCACTTTTAACATATATTTTATCGAAAAGTGAAATAGCTCCTGAATGTTTGGATGTTTCTTTTGATTCAATAGTAAGAAGTGCTAAAACCATATAAAACATAGCATAATAAGATCGGTTAACTGAAGCCCTAAGGCTACCATTTTCAAAAAGAATTTCAGCAGCTTTCATTGATTCATCAGCTTGTTCAATTCGGTAATGAATCAACGCTTTCAGGTTGTTATTCATTAAGCTGCAACACCTTCCCGGAGTATGGTTTTTACTATCGAACTTTCGGAAAGAGGTCCAGAATCAAATTGTTCTTGTGAAAAAATGAGAGGAGTAATAACTACATCTCTTTGAAAACCAACTTTCCAGGCAATATCAATAATCTGTTTACTCAAATCCGTGGTCAAATCTTTAATAATGATACATACATCCAGGTCTGATTCCCATGAAGCATTCCCTTTTACTCTGGAACCAAAAGCCCAGATACGGGCGTCTGGATATACCTGACGGATTTGATGGGCAAAAAGGTTTAGAGTAATTACATCAGTATCAGATAACATTTTAAAACTCCTTATTTTTTAATTTGAGTTAATTATAGTATAAGTTTCTTAAATAAAAAAAGAGTAGGGTATAAGCCCTTTTTTTATTATTTATCAATTCTTTAAAATGATGAGACCCCCCATGTTATCAGAAAATGAGGGGGGAATGAAAGAAGGTTAGGGCATATGAGGGCATAAACCAAGACTCAAATCCAGGTTGGGCATCTTTCAATAAAGCCCGAGAGAAATATAATAACTTTCCCTCGGGCTTTAAGCTTGTTTCAGCTTTTACGATGCCTCCATGTTGACTTTGGTAAAAGTCTCAAGATGTTTTTGATCTAATTTCTTATATTCAATTCCTAAAAAGATTGCAGTTAAAACAAATGATAGACCATCAGAAATTGGTGCTGCAATAAAAATACCGATTAAACCAAAAAATCGGGGAAGAATAACCACCAAGGGAAGCAATATGAGCAATTGACGAGTAAGGCTCAAAAACATTGCCTCTTTTGCTTTCCCAACGGCAAAGAAATATCCGGTTCCAACCACCTGGAAGCCTAATAACGGCAATGTGAGTTGAATTATTCTCATAGCCCTGGTTCCCATTAATATAAGTTCCTGATCCGTTTTATTAAAAAGCATGATGAACTGCTGGGGAAAGGCCATCAAGAAAATAAAACCTAAAATTACCACACCGGTTGCCGACAAGCTAGCAGTCTTAACCGTTTCCTTTACTCGGTCGAATTGTTGAGCTCCATAGTTATAACCGATAATCGGTTGGGAACCCTGATTAATCCCAAAAATCGGCATGAGGATCAACATATTAACACTGTTGATGATTCCCATTACTGAAATAGCAGTATCTCCACCATATCGATTTAAGAAATTATTTAGTATAACATAAAGGAGAGTTGCTCCTATTTGCAAAACAAAGGGAGCTGTTCCTATGGCAAAGATTTTAGATACAATTGGCATATGAAGGCGGAGGTTTTTCAGGTGTAAATGTAAAGTGCTTTTTCCACTAAGAAAATACCTCAGCACCCATACCGCTGAAACCAGTTGTGATAAGATAGTAGCAATTGCAGCTCCTTTGATGCCCCAATGAAACCAAAAAATAAAAATTGGATCGAGGATAGAGTTCATTAATGCACCAATTAACATGGTTGCCATAGCGGTTCGGGGGTTTCCTTCAGCTCGAATGATGTTATTCATTCCAAAACCAACTCCCATGAATACACCACCAATCAAGATAATTCTTAAATAATCTAAGGCATAGGGGAGGACTGTTTCGCTCCCTCCGGAAATAATCAAGATCGGTTTTATAAACAGTAAACCAAACACGGATAATCCTATCGAAACAATGACCATTAAGGTGAGGGTATTCCCCAAAGTTCGTTCAGCTTCGTCTTTTTTTCTTTCTCCTAATTTGATTGATACTAAAGCGGTTGACCCCATACCTACCAACATTCCGAAAGACATCATGAGCATCATGTATGGGAAACTGATTGCAATTCCCGCAATACCAAGTGAACCAACACCTTGACCAACATAAATCCGGTCAACGATGTTATACAAGGCATTGACTAACATCCCTACAATGGCTGGAATGGAAAACCGCCACAACAAAGTTGATATTTTTGTGTCCCGAAGCTGTGCTGAATGGTCCATTTTAAAACTTCCTTTCAAAAGATAAATAGCGAATAAATTCTCCCAAAATTTAATTCTGAAAGGGAGATTGAAATACGTTATTCTATATATGAAAAAAGTATTAAAACAATAATATTATCAGAATATATTGATAATTACAAGGAAGATTTTTGGTCAACTTAGTTGTTTACGATCGGTAGTAAAATTGAAAAGAGTGTGAAAAAAATTTAATTTATGCTTACAATAACTAAATAAAGGGGGTTATGATTCTATGAGAATGAAAACTAAATTTGTTTGGTTATTTTTGATTTTAATGTTTTTCATCCCTAATGCTTTTGGGATGGATTCTCTACGTGATGCTCTTGGATTCATTGATAGGGGACAGATTCATGAAGCGATGCAAATTGTCTATGAATTCACAAGAAATAAAAATTATGATGGTGCTTTAACCATACTCAATACAATCTTAGAAAAATATCCCTTCAGTCCTGAGAGAACGCATGTTATGATTCAAAAAGCTGCAATTTACGAAAAGATAAAGCAATTCGAAGATGCAATAAAACAGTATGAAACAATAATAACTTTTGATCCTTCAACCTACGATGACCATCCTTATTATTCTTATGCTCAATTTGCCCAACTTCGTATTGAGTATCTGACCTCGAAACCAGTTTGGGCTCGTCAAAGCCGTGATGAACTTTTTACTGAATTGAAATATGCCTTTTCAGCTTTTGATCTGGAGCAAATTAGATCGCTTCTCAAAAAGGGCGATTGTTATATTGGAACAATGTTTAGCGAGCCTTTTCTGACTAATTCTGATGATTTATTCCTTTACTTGAAGGATGCTTCAAAAAATTCGAACTGGTCAGTGAATGAACCAGTAGAAATTTGGGAAGATCAGTGGGCACTCAAAATAATAAATTGGAAAGATTCACATTACCCAAATTTTGATTTACTTTACTTGGTTGTAAAAGAAGATTTATTTGGTTGGGAATGGGGAGAGATTATTTTTTCTAAATCGGAATGGATGAAAGAATAAAGGTGCTACAAACCATCTTAGTTTTTTCCGACTCGAATAAAAATTAAAGTGTTTTTGCTTTTTCTTTTATTTTCTCAATATCATTTATACCCGGCTGACACTGATAATTTTGACAGAGATAGAGAGTTGGCTTTCCGTCTATTGGATGATAAAAATTTAGGTGAGGTAAAGTTTTTTCATTTACAGAAGTTGGAGCATGTAAAAGGAGAAGCTGTGGGCAGTATTCGTGGTTAAGAATCTCAAAAATTTTCTGAGTTGTTTTGGATTGAAGATCACCGGCAATTATAGCTTCAGCACTTGGTCCAAATTCATGAAGGAGTCCTATTCCAAAAAAGAGGTGAGCAGTGGGAAAAGTTTTTAAATTATGAAAAAAAGCCTTTGCCATTTCTTTGGCTTTTTGTTGATAAAAAAAATCTGACAAAAGTCGGCTCAGAAGTATTAAATCCAGAAAGGCTACTGAATTGCCCGATGGGATAGCTCCATCGTAAAATTCTTTTTTTCTAAAAGGAAGAGATTCAGAAAAATCTGCATTCATATAAAAACCATGGTTATTTTTATCCCAAAAATGATGTAGGCTATAACGCATAAGTTGGTCAGCTTCAATGAGATATGAACTTTTGAAGGTTGCTTGATATAACTCAATTAATCCCCAAATAAAAAAAGCATAGTCATCAATTATAGCAGGAACGTCGGCTTGGTTTGCCTGAAATCGATGCCATAAACCTCCATCGGGGGTTTTCATATTGTTGAGGATAAAATCAGCGGCATGAGATGCAGTCGTTTGAAAGCCAGGAACTGATAAAATTCGTGAAGCCCGAGCTAAAGCTGCGATCATCAGACCGTTCCAACTAACAAGAATGGTGGTATCAAGAAAAGGGTGGTTTCTTTGATTGCGAGTTTCGAAGAGCTTCTTGAGTGCGTTATTAATTGTTTTAAGGACTAATTCCTTATTCCAGCCTTTTTCCTCGATGAGAGTATGAAGCGGTTTCTCTAAAAATAGGATATTTTTCTTGGTTTTTTTTCCCGTTGAGGGATCAAAATAGTTCCCCCCTTGTTGAATCGAGAACACTTCATTCAAATAAACAGCTTCTTCTTCGCTCAAATTTTTTTGAATTTCTTTTTGGGTCCATAGGTAGTAACTTCCTTCTTCACCGTCACTATCAGCGTCAATTGCTGTATAAAAGCCTCCTTCAGGATGGGTCATTTCTTTCAGAACAAATTCATATAAGTCGTACGTGGTATTTTTGAAAAGAGGATCCTGAGTAATATGGTAAGCTTCTGCATAGGTTAAGAGCAAAAGAGCTTGATCGTAGATCATTTTTTCAAAATGTGGAACATGCCAAGCTAAATCGGTAGCATAGCGGTGGAATCCACTACTAAGATGATCGTAAATACCGCCGATTCGTATCATTTGGAGTGTTTTAGTTACCATTTTTAGAGCCGCTGGTTCATGAAATGCCTTCCAATACCGAAGGAGAAAAAGGTGATTAACAGGAAAAGGGAATTTAGGTGCTGGACCAAAACCCCCATGCAATGAGTCAAAAGTATTCAGTAATTCTTTAAATAGAACAGGTATTATCTCCTTATCGGGCTCAGATGGAGGAGGTGTTTTTTGTATTGACTTCATGAATGCAGTTAATTCCTCAGAAGCTTTTAAAACATCTTCCCGTTGAGAAATCCAAATATTTTTAATTTGGGTAAGGATATCTATTAAACCGGTTTTACCATATTGCCTGGTTAAAGGGATATAAGTATCGGCGAAAAAAGGTTTTTTTTCTGGAGTCATAACAATAGTTAAAGGCCAACCCCCACCTCCGGTTAGGATCTGACAGGCATCCATATAAATTGCATCGATATCCGGACGTTCTTCTCGATCAACTTTAATCGCAACAAAATTCTGATTGAGCAAGTGAGCTAGTTCTTCATTTAAAAAAGATTCCCTTTCCATAACATGGCACCAGTGACATGTTGAATATCCAATCGATAGAAAGATGGGTTTGTCCTCTTCTCTGGCTTTTTGAAAGGCTTCCTCACCCCAGGGGAACCAATTCACTGGATTATAGGCATGTTGGAGGAGATAAGGACTTTTTTCATGAATGAGACGATTTGGAATTTTGGTCATGAATAGTCTCCTTTTTTCAATCGTTATCATAGATAATACCATAGTTCAGTTGATTTTATTTCCAGTGGTGTTTTTATGAAATGGTTTTTTCTCACTCATTTCATAGTAATGCATTGAATTAACTTTAGAATGGACAATATAAGAATCCTATCATTTAAATCGGTAATTTAACGACTTAGAATATTTTAAAAGATGAGATCCTCATGCCCTCACCAAAAGAGGACTCAGGATGACGGTTATGGTGTCAGATGAGATCCTCATGCAGGAAAGCATGCTCAGGATGACTGATAAAAAGCACCCTCCCCGCCGCGAAAGCGGCACCCCTCCACAGGAGGGGAATTGTTGATTTTATTCCCCCATTGAGGGGGGATTCAGGGGGGTGTGCCTTTATTTTTTTTTGTTCAATTTTTTACCCATTTCTTTATTTTCAGGATAGATGTTCATATCGTGAAATAGTCTTTGAAAAGAAAAAAAACTTTGCTGAAAAGACAATTCCCCTTCATTATCCCCCCTTTAAAGAAGAGGAGAAGAGGAATGATGGGAAATTGAGAAAGATAGCTTTAAACAATCAAAGCTTCTTATACGCCTTAAAGCCTTCGGCTACATCTTCATAGTCAATGATACAATCGAGAATGGCTGATTGGCCTGCTTCATTGGCCTTTAATGCTCTTTTTAAAGCACCGTGAATATCTTCAGGCTTTTCTATTCTTTCCCCATAACACCGGTATGAATAAGCCATTTGAACGAAATCCGGTTGAACACTAAAATCAGTAGCAATATACCGCTCTCCTAAATCTTTTTGCCCTAATTTGGTCCAACCCAAACTAAAACTATTCAAAATCACCCAAGTTATTGGAGCATGATATTGGACTGAAGTAGGAACATCCTGATTATACATTTGAAAAGCTCCATCTCCAGTGACACACACTACTTTTTTATCCGGATTAGCAAGTTTCACTCCTACGGCACCGGAAACTCCTGAGCCCATACAGGTTTGTTCTCCAGGAGCCACATTGCCGTTTCGGTCGAGAACGCGATAATAAGGGCTATAATAGGTCCAGAGGTCTTGACTGCCATTTTCGTGAACCATGATGGTATTTCGTCCAAATACCTGATTAATTTCATAGACAACTCTTTTGCTTTTAATTGGAATTTCATTGCTCTTTTGACATTC
>JAAYUT010000138.1 GCA_012517485.1 Candidatus Atribacter fermentans | reverse complement strand
CATGCCATCGACGCCCTTGTCTATCAGCTCTACGGTCTCACGGAAGACGAGATCAAAATTGTGGAATCGAGTAATGTATAAATTTCCAAGTGTTTGAAAACTTTAGGAGGTGATTAATCAATGAATGAAGCTATTTTTACAATAATTGGGACTATCTTAGGTTTTGTGTTGAGCGAGTTTTCTCAGATTCGTCGCGAAAAATCCAATGAACAAAAAACAAAAAATCTTTACGAAAAATGTTGTCACTTGAAATTAATAAGAATATCAGTATTCTAAGAGAATTTTGGAATTCAATCATTGAATTTAAAGAGCTTGGTGAAGATGAAGTTCTTCAAAAAGAGAAAATGGCCAGAAGACTACTAGATATGCCGATTCCCTCATTCTCAAAAAACTATTTTGAGAGTCAAATGCATCTTCTAACCTATGGTTTATCAGATGTCGAAATAATTTCCATTTCAAAACATTATGAAAAATTAAAGAGACTGGAAACCATTAGGGATAAATATCAGGAATTCGCAGTAGAACAGAAAAATGATTGGAATTTAGTAAGTGGGGGTAGTCGTGTTGTCCCAATATCAAAGGCTTGGGGAGTTCCACGAAAATTCAGTGCAAATGCGGCTATATTATGGGATGAGTTTCAGCGTCTCATCTTAGATGTCTTCGAAATAGGAGATCCAATTGGTGATAAATAATACTAGTTTTTTCTCGGGCATTAGTCGTTACTTCATTGTTTTGGAAGGAATAAATAAATGAACAATCTCAGAGATTTTTTATACCTGGATTCAAATAAACTTCATAGTTTTGTTGCACAAATCAATGGCGGTTTTATAAAAGAAGTTACTGAAACCACTCGACAATTAGGAGGAATTAGCGCGGGGTTGAATGTTGGAGTTTTACCTATAGGTGGAAAAATCGATGCTTCAAAAAATAAAGAAAGTGAAAGCAAAAAAAGTATTCTATTAACTGACCCCGCATATTTTGATATTCTCTATAGATATTTACAAAAAGAAAAATCATTAAAAACACCATTCGACCTTCCACAAAAATCTTTACACAATCTAAAAATTGGGGAATTCGTTGAAATTAATGGGTTTGCCCAACCCCCTGTTGTTGAAAATTGGATTAAAAAAATAAAAGAAATTTATACCTTCTTATTGAAAAATATGTCTTTAGTGAGTTCAAGCCAGTCTTCCAAATCCAAATTTGCCTCCAAACAACTCTTATCTCAATTCAAACAAATTATTGATTTATTGACTGATTTCATTAATATCTCACGAAAAGACCCTGGAAGAGAATTCATTCAAGTTGATCTAGAAAATGTTAATTTAAAGGTATGGTGTGGTTTATTACCAGAATTCTTCTTTGGTCAAATGGGTGTCTTGTTGCCATCAAATGTTACGGTCTTCGGAAGAGTTGAAAGGTTACTTCAACCAGATGAAATATGGAAGGTGGTTGATTTAGAACAATTCTCGCAAAACTTTCAAGCTACCGAATTGTTAAGTGCATTAAATGGATTAAGTTCAATAACTGGAAAGCAAATTGTTGTTGAAGAATTACAAGCTAAATACCCCGACTTTTTTATTTCACCAGTAGCAATTTATCAATAGACAACCAACTGTCATCGAAAAAAGCGAATAGCGGTTTTCATTATTACCTCGTCCAATTTTTGAACAGGATTGACTAAAAGTATGAAAAGTGGCAAACATGAAAATAGATGACCAGAAATTATTGAGTAAACGGGATGATAAAGAAGGTTTTGCACAGTGGCTTCGGGACAAAATAGCCGAAAAGCACCTAACCCCGGGGAAATTCGCAAGGTTGTCAGGTGTTTCAAAAACGCAGGTTTACCGTTATGTAAATGCTGAACAAATGCCGCATTTTGAGCTTCATATCAAACACATGGCACAAGTGCTGGAGGTCGATATTGATGACTTCTATTTCCGCATCGGGCTCAAACGGCATACTGTCGAAGAATTCGTAGAACATATCCGAAACGATACGAAGATGCATGAATCCATCTGTCCCGCCCAAATTGACTGGTGGGATAGAGGTGTATTTAGTAGCTATTATTTAGTTAAGGATAGCAATGATCCTAATTTAATTATTGATCCGGCATTAATCAATGAAATTAAGCAATCGGAAAATGGGAATAGGTGTTTCGAATACAAAGGCGAACAGTGGATCGATACGGGGATACGGGTTCATTGGTCCCAGGGACAGATGGCAAATCAACAAATTACTGAAATTTTTGAATGGGATCATTGGCATTCCACGTTCGTGATCAACAGCCTAATTATTCATATTGATTTCATAAGCTTTTTCAGAGGCAGCCCCCAAACAGCTTATCGTGAGTACCGGGTATTCGCTAATGATGTTCCAATTGGCCGGGGCGGGGGGTTTGAGGGTTTCCTTGGCGGTAATTTCTTACGGAAGCGTAACTGGCCTATGGTCATTGAAATCGGGGATTATCTCTTGTATATCGCTAAAACATTGCAGCGTTGGTCTGGGGGTCAGACAAAAGGAACAATAGACGATTTGAATGCTTGTTTGGTCTTAAAAAAGGTCTCCCTGTTTCCTGGCAATATTGATTAACAGATTTTTTTTGCGCCCAGCTCGCTTGCATGGGGTGCAAGAGGTCGGAGGTTCATGTTTTTTTCCGAGGATTCCGAGGCTTTTTTGATGACACAAAACCCTCTCCCCTTGACACATGGTTTATAATTAAAATATAGAACAAAAATTCTATATCGCTCGTTAACAACTCAATACCCCTGCCTGCTCCTTAATTCGTTTCCTTTCGAAACCAGGAACGAATCTGCTATTCGTTTCGCGGTTTTTGCGCCACCGAACGGTCTTTGTGAGTGGGGTATTCGTTCCTCGCGTTCGTTGCACTCCTAGCGTCTTTTGCACTTACCTGTTCGTTTTATTCGTTCCTCGCGTTCGTTGCACCCCTAGCGTCTTTTGCACTTACCTATTCGTTTTATTCGTTCCCATTTTCAAAACAAAAAACGAATCCAAATAATTCAAGCGAAGGGGCATTTT
>JAAYUT010000021.1 GCA_012517485.1 Candidatus Atribacter fermentans | reverse complement strand
GGTTCGATCCATTGCTTCGGAGCAGAGTTAAACCCCAAAACGTCAATTCCAACAGGCTATCAAACTTGGGGATTACGTCAGCTTTTTGGTTTAATTCATGATGACCTTTTTGCTCTTGCTGGACGAGCTAACCACTTGCTTTATTGGGATTCAACCACACAATTTTGTGGGCGTTGCGGTCATTCCACTCAATTAAAAAAAGATGAGCGAGCCAAAGAATGCCCCAAATGTGGTTTAATCATTTACCCTCAACTATCTCCAGCTGTTATTATTTTAATTGAAAAGGATCATGAGATTTTATTAGCTCGATCTCCTCGTTTTAAACCTGGTATGTATAGCGTTGTTGCTGGGTTTGTTGAACCTGGAGAAACTTTAGAACAAGCCGTAATGAGAGAGATTCGAGAAGAAGTCGGAATCCAAGTTCATCATATCCATTATTTTGGAAGCCAGCATTGGCCTTTCCCCCAGTCTCTTATGATAGCTTTTACGGCTGAATATTTGAACGGTCAAATTAATATTGATCATCGAGAAATCGAAGACGCTGATTGGTTCACAATTGATAATCTTCCACCAATCCCAAGTAAAATGAGTATTTCCCGAAGATTGATCGATTGGTTTATTGAAAAACAAACCAATAAATTGAAAAAATAAAAATTTTAGAACCTCCATTGGTGATAGATGAGGATAGCTGGTTTTTGCTTCGTTTAATACACTACTTATTTTCTAACTCACTAATAACCTCGCTTATAGAAAAAGATTTTTATTGAATAATAGTTCCGTTTTTATTCATCATTTGAATAAACACTTCAACGATGTCGGGATCAAATCTTGTCCCAATATTTTGCTTAATTTTTTCTAATGCTTCCTGTTTGGAAATCGCCTTGCGATAAGAAAGATCGTGAGTCAAAAGATCAAAATGATCAACAACAGAAACAATTCTTGAAGTTATAGGAATATCATTTCCTTTTATACCAAGAGGGTATCCTGACCCGTCCCAGCATTCATGAAAGGCTAAAATAGCAGTGGCAATCGGCAAGAGATCTTCGGAAGACTTTGCTAAACGATATCCAATTTCTGGATGCCTTTTGAGGTAAAACTTTTCATTGGGTAAAAGATCTCCAGTTTTTCTAATGATCTCCTTTGGTAGGGCCACTTTCCCAATATCATGGAATGTCGACAAAAGAATTAATTCATTAAATAATCTATGAGGTAAATTTAATGATTTACCAATCATACAGGCAAGTCTACTAACCCGTTGGAAATGATCTTCATTTTCGCCTTCTATTGTCGTTAATAACTTTTTCAAAAAAGGAACAATTTTATTCCGATGGTTTTTGCTTTTTAAAATCTTATTCCGATACATATGGTCTTCTGCTTCTCGAAGTACATCTTGTAAATTGACCTCTGGTGTATTTTTTGTTGCTACTCCTAAAGTAATACTAATTGGTAGTATTTCTTCTTGGTTCTCTTGACAAAACTTATTTATCCTTTCACATATTTGTAAAGCTCTTTCCCGTGGTGTTTGTGGGAGAAGAAGAATAAACTCGTCTCCACCCCATCGAGAAATAATATCTTCTTTCCGGCATACACCTTTTAAAATTGTAGCTATTCTCTTAAGAAGAAAATCCCCGGTTTCGTGCCCAAAGACATCATTTAAAAATTTTAAATTATCTGCATCTCCCATAATAACACTCAGAGGAAATTGCCTATTAGTATTAAGCCTTTTGATTTCTTCATCAAAAAAGGCACGATTATAAAGCCCAGTTAATTTATCATGAAAGCTTAAAAACTTAATATCTTCAAGAGCTTTTCTTTTTTCTGTAACATCTCGAAATACTAAAACAAATCCAATAATTTTATTGCTTCTATCACGAATGGGTGAAGCACTATCAGCGATAAAATATTGATCTCCAGTCCGAGAAATCAAAATGGTGTTATTCTCTAATTCAATTTTCTCTCCATTTTCAAGGACTCGTTGAAAAGGGTTTTTAAATTCTTTCCCAGAAAGTCCATCTATGATATGAAAAACCTGGTTTATTGGTTGTCCGTATGCTTCATTGGTATTCCAACCAGTAAGCTTTTCTGCAACCGAATTCATTATCGTTATTTTGCCCTCTTGATCAGTCACAATTACTCCATCTCCAATACTTTTCAAGGTCACTGATAAATATTCTTTTTCAGAAAAAAGAAGCTTTTCATGAAGGATACGAGTTGTGATATCTTGGCCAATACCATAGAAAGAAATGGTATCATCAACAGTAAGAGGTAAGAGATTTAAAAGTAAAGTTTTGCTTTGATTTTGAATAATAAATTCTATTTCAATCGACTCAGTTTTGTCGTAATTTTGGGGATTTTTAAAAAAACTCATACCTCCCTCTGACAGGAAATCAAAAATTTTATGGTTTAATATTTGATCCCGATCACATTCAAAAAAATGCAAAGCAGCTTGATTGAGCTCTATGAATTCTCCGTGCATATTTATGATAAAAATTGGATTCATGGTATTTTCAAACAAGGTCCTAAGTCTTAATTCATTATTTTTCAATTTCTTTTGATATTGATGAATCTCATCTAACATCTGGTTTATTTCTTGGCTTAATTTACTTAACTCATCTTTACCTTGGTAGGGAACTCGAAGAGTTAAGTCGTGTTTCGCACGAATTTTTTGAACGATCTGATTAAGTTGTTCTAAAGGAGAAATAACAATTTTTTTCAACAAAAAGAAAATAACACTCAGAGAAATAACTCCTACTATAATCAGTGCAGCCACTAAATAAATAAGAGTAAAAACTCCTTGCGTATAAATTTCCCGGGGTTTTTCCACTCGTACTATAAGAGCTGGTTTATCATAAATATCATTCATCAAACCATATCCGATAATATTTTTTTCATTTGGTTGGGAAAGATAGTGAGAGTTAATTAGTATTTGTGATTTAATT
>JAAYUT010000020.1 GCA_012517485.1 Candidatus Atribacter fermentans | reverse complement strand
TTAAACTTCTATCTTGATATTTTTCCATTCTAAATATTGGTCAAGCCCGTAGTGACCAAGCTCAAGACCAATGCCACTCTCTTTCCATCCTGGGTAAGGTGCATAGAGACTATCTGGACTAATATTATTTATAGCTACATTACCCCAATCTAAATTTTCTGCTACCCAACTAGCTCTTTTCATGTTACTGGTATAGACATAAGCAACTAAACCATATCGAGTATTATTTGCTTTAATCACGGCTTCTTCGGCACTGGAAAAAGAATCGATGGCAACGATTGGTCCGAATGGTTCATCCATCATGATTTTCATAGCCGGTGTAACGTTGGTTACAACTGTTGGTTCAAAGTAGCATCCCTGGTTGAATTTTAAGCCCTCTAGCCTTTTTCCGCCGCACTCAATCCGAGCACCATGAGATAAAGCATCTTGAATGAATTCTTCCATCCTTTTCACACCGGCTTGATTGACCATCGGTCCACAGTCAGGAGCTGGCTCTTCAAAGGGATCACCGATACGTAATTTTTTAGTTCCTTCAACAAAATTCTTTACAAACTGGTCATAAACACTTTTTTCAACAAAAATTCGATTGACCGAATTACAGATTTGACCTGTATTCCGGAAGGCTCTTTTAACACCATCTTTTACGGCTCGATCTAAATCAGCATCGGCAAAAACAATAAAGGGAGAATGACCGCCTAATTCCAGCATTAGCCTTTTAACCGTATAGGCAGAGGCTTTTATAAATTCTTTTCCGGTTTCGGTTGAACCAGTGAGAGCAACCAATTTTACCAATGGATTAGAAAATATTTCATTACTAATCAGGGCATTTTCACCATTCACCACATTTAAAACTCCAGATGGTAAACCCGCTTCATTACAAGCTCGCACAAATTCAATGGTGGAAAGTGGGGTTTCTCGTGAAGGTTTAACGATGACAGTACAACCAGCAGCTAAGGCGGGTGCAACCTTCCAAGAAATAAGGCTTACTGGATAATTCCAGGCAGCAACGGCAAAAACGACTCCTATTGGTTGCCGAATAGCAATACTTCTCAAGTTCGAAGCATTCGGAGGTGGGACTTCGCCTAAAATGTTCACCCCTAAACAGGCATAATATTCAAGACAATCGGCTGCGCCTAGGATTTCACGCTCCGCATCCTTTACAGCTTTTCCCTGCTCTTTAGCTAATAGCTTCCCCATTTCAGCTGCTCTCTCACGGACTTTTTCTGCTGCCTTAAATAGCAGCCGACTCCTCTCGATAGCGAGTTTTTTTGACCAAATTTTAAAAGCAGCATGAGCACTATTAATGGCATCTTTCATTTGATACAGCTTCACTTTGGTTACTGCAGCAATAACTTCACCATTGGATGGATTAATAACTTCAAAGAATCCTTCTCCTTCTTCCCATTTTCCATTTATAAAAGAATGATAATATTGCACTTTTAGTTCTCCTTTCCAAAATACCGATAAGCCTGTTGAAAAATATCATGGAACAAGCAAAAATTTTTATACTGTTTTTGATATTCATTAAACAATAATTTATCAGGAACATAAACCTGTTTTACTTTTAACCACTTCTCGGCTATTTCATCAACAGGATTTTGACTTATGGCGGAAAAAGCCAATAAAGCAGCTCCAATGATTCCACCTTCGGATTCAGACAGTGTATACACTTTTTTCTGATAGATATCTGCTTTGAGCTGGCACCATAAAGAACTCCGGGCACCTCCTCCTATCACTGACATTTCTCCTATGGTTCCTGAATACCACTTTTCAATTTCATCCAAGCTCATTTTTAAATCATAACAAACGCCTTCCATGACTGCTCTGGCAAAATGTTTTCGCTGATGATGAGGACGTAAACCAAAAAAACTTCCCCGTGCTGAGGGAGAACCTAATAATCGTTCTCCCATTAAATAAGGAAAAAACAACAAACCATCTGCACCAGCAGGAACATCACCGGCTTCTTCATCAATCTGAGCATAGGAAATTTTTCCACCATTTTCCTGATTATAGAAAGCCTCTCGAAACCATTTTAAGCTTCCTCCACCGCTATCTAAAATTCCAAAACTGATCCAACCATCAATTGCATGGTGGAGATTCATCAAATGCTCGGTTAAAAGAGGTTTTGCGCTCAGCACCGAAACATCAGCAGCAGTTCCAGTAACATCGCAGGAACGTCCTTCTCGAACCATCCCTCCCCCCAAAAGGAGACATAACATATCACCAGCTCCACAAATCACCGGGATAGAAGGTTGACAGCCAATTTGGACAGCAATTTCAGGAAGCAATTTTCCAATTATGGTATTTGAGGGTACTATTTCTGGAAGTTTTGATTGATCAATCCCAAATAACTGAATCAGTTCATGATTCCATTGCTTTGTTTTCCAG
>JAAYUT010000137.1 GCA_012517485.1 Candidatus Atribacter fermentans | reverse complement strand
ATGGTAACAGTTCCTTCTATTGGGTCAAAATCTGCGATAGTAAGTGGTATTCTTTCACCTTGTTCATTGATACGAACAATAACAAACTGCCCAGCTTTGGCGTGTCGAGCTACTCTTGGTGCATCGATGACCATAAGCTTGATCTGTGGTGTAAGCACTTCTTTTTTAATAATTTTTACCACAATTTTTTCCTCCTGTTCTGTATGTATCTCATTCCAAGAAAGAGTATTTATTTCCTACCGACTCTGGTATTCACAGCAAGAATTATACTATATTCCTGAATCATACCAAAATCAGATTTTCCAAAGAAAATAAGGATTCAACTTTTGATTTGGAGAGAAACCAAAAAAGAAGGTAGTATAAAGAATGCTCAGGTATGTCGATGAGCTACCCTTGAAGCCCCATATGAATCAGGTTTAATTTTTGCAGTAAACCCCATATTTTCGATCATGCCGGTGACTTCTTGAATAATATTTCGAGTTGGCCCGTTTGTTCCGATATCAACATGAATTTCAACTCGATAATTGGATAAATGGTTATCAGGAAAAGAATTTATTTTTTCCATAAAAGCCCAGCAGGTTTCCAAAGAAAGCATGGCTTCTTGATAAATTTTGTCCCGAATACCTCTTAGATTCTTTTGGAAAGTTTTCCGCCAAAAATAACGTGCTCCATATCCGACTTTATGAACAATTATTGCTGTTACAAAGCTTTGAAAATGAGGACTATCCTTAGATCCTTTTGAATCAGTGCCAATGATGATTCGATACGTTCCTTTTGGATCTTGTCGAATAAAATCAAATAAGGCAATAACCACTTCATCAAAGGAAATGCGACCTTGTGTGTAATTATGAAAATAAAGATTTCCGATGAAATCTAACGCTTTTTGATTCGGAACAAAATTCTCTTTCATCGCATCTACTCTTTTCATCACATTTTCAAATCAATATTTTAACACTTTCCTTCTAATTAAAGAAACTTCATGACTTCATCGAAAGTATAAGTTTTTTCTTTTTTATTGCCATCATCGAACAGATTCCGTATACTTTTCTATGGAGGAGACTATGAAAAAAAATGTCGTTATTAAATTCAAAAAGTTGACCGACCGCGCTTTTATCCCGCGGTTTGCCTATCCAGATGATGCCTGTTTCGATCTATTCAGTCCTGTTGATACAGTAATTTATCCTCAGAAAAGTGTGATTATTGATCTCGAAATTGCTTCGGAATTCCCTTCTGGTTTTGAAGTTGTATTAAGACCTCGAAGTGGTTTAGGAATTAAAAAAGGGATAATGGTCCATATTGGAACAATTGACTCAGGTTATCGAGGAAACTGGATTGTTAGATTATTTAATTTTGGTGATAACCCTTACACCGTTCAAGCAGGGGATCGAATTGCTCAAGGAGCACTTCGGGAAATTCCTCAAGTTGAAATTATCGAAAGCAACGAAATATCTTCGTCTTCTCGCGGAACCAATGGTTTAGGATCAACCGGGAGATAAAAATCCGAAGAATTCAAATTGGGAGTGCATAAAATGGATAGTATTAAAAATTTGCAAAAAGAAGAAATCATTGCATATTTTTCAATGGAAATCGCTTTAATTCATGAAATACCTACCTATAGTGGAGGACTTGGCGTTTTGGCTGGCGATACTGTTCGAGCGGCTGCAGACTTTGCCATTCCCTTTATTGCTGTTACCTTACTCAGTCGAAAGGGATATTTCCGTCAGGAAATCACTCCCGAAGGCTGGCAGAAAGAATTTCCAATAATTTGGGATGTAGAAAAATATTTGGAACCACTTGAACACCAAGTACAAGTAACCATCTCAGGACGAACCGTCCATGTCGGAGCTTGGCTGTATAATTGGAAAAGCATATCGGGCGGTATTGTGCCAGTGATTTTCCTCGATACCAATTTGGACAAAAATGCCGAAGAAGATCGAAACATTACCGATTTCTTATATGGTGGAGACCGGGAATATCGACTAAAACAAGAAATTATTTTGGGCATTGGCGGAACAAGAATGCTGGAAGCTTTGGGATTGAATGTGAGAAAATACCATATTAATGAAGGTCATGCTGCCTTTCTGACTTTAGAACTTCTCAACAAGAATAAGAGAAGACTTGAAGAAGTTTGGGAAGAAGATAAAATTTGGGACATCGACCTGGTCAAAAACTTCTGCGTCTTTACCACTCATACCCCAGTCGAAGCTGGTCATGATAAATTTTCATATGATTTAGTAAAAAATGTCTTAGGTGAATATATACCCTTATCAATTTTAAAAAAATTAGCCGGAAACGATGTCCT
>JAAYUT010000136.1 GCA_012517485.1 Candidatus Atribacter fermentans | reverse complement strand
TGATTCGTATGAAAATATGCTTTTTAATCTTGACAATGCAGCAAAAAACCTGGGTTTGAATTATGATGACTATGTTGCCCTTCGTTCTCCAGAAAGGGAGTTAACCGTTTCTATACCAGTCATAATGGATAATGGTCATATTGAAGTATTTACCGGGTATCGAGTTCAATATTCAAGTAGTCGGGGACCTTGCAAGGGCGGATTGAGATATTCAACTGATGTCGATATAAATATTGTAAAAACCTTAGCGGCTTTAATGACCTGGAAAAGTGCCGTAGTAAATATCCCTTTCGGTGGTGCGAAAGGTGCTATTTGCTGTGATCCATCACATTTATCAAGAGAAGAATTAAAACGCATTACTCGACGTTATACTGCGATGATCCTTCCACTTATTGGTCCAGAAAAAGATATTCCAGCTCCGGATATTAACACGAACGATGAAGTCATGGGATGGATTATGGATACCTATAGTATGTTCAAAGGGTATTCAGTCCCCGGGGTTGTTACTGGAAAACCATTAGAAATTGGAGGTACCTTAGGAAGACAAGGAGCAACCGGTCGAGGAGTAGTTTATATCATTAATGATATAGCTCCTTTGTTAGGATTTTCACTGGTTAATGCCAAAGTCGCCGTACAGGGTTTTGGTAAAGTTGGAAGCATTTTAGCCCAGCTTCTCGCTCATCAGGGCTCTAAGATTATTGCAGTATGTGATATAAGTGGTGGCGTTTATCGGAAATCTGGTTTAGATATTGATGATCTTATAAAATATGTAAACGACAATCCCAGGAAAACAATCAATGGATATAAAGCCCCAGGTGTAACTGAATTTCCCAAAGAAGAAATTTTCTACTTCCCGGTTGACCTTTTTATACCAGCTGCTAAAGAAAACCAAATCACTGCTTCAGTTGCAAAAAAGTTAAATGCCAAAATAATCGCTGAAGCTGCTAATGGACCAACTTTGGTAGAAGCTGATGAAATATTAGAATCCCGAAATATTATTGTGATTCCAGATATTTTGGTCAATGCTGGTGGTTTGGTGGTTTCTTACTTCGAGTGGGTACAAAATATTCAATCACTGATGTGGGATGAGAGTGAAGTCAATGAATTATTAATGAAAATAATGAAAAGAGCTTTTAATGAAGTGTGGTCAATTCACCAACAAAAAGGGGTTAGTTTAAGGGTGGCAGCTTATATGTTAGCGATTGATCGTGTCGTAAAAGCGAAGAAGATTAGAGGTGTATTCCCATAATTGTGGAAAAAATATGAAAATTCCCCAAAGGTAGAGTTAATATATCGAATTATAAAGGAATATGGTCCCATCTCAAGGAATGATTTATCAAAAACAACCGGTATGGGGATTCTCACTATAGCAAAATATGTTGATCAATTAATTTTAAACGGTAAGGTGGTTGAAAGTGGTTGGGATGATAAAACCGGCGGAAGACCAGCTCGTTTGATTAGTATTAATCCCAACTTTGGCAAAGCATTAGGAATCGAACTGGGAGGATCCTATATTAAATGGGTTATTTCGAATTGTGTTGGAGATATATTTCAAAGCGGGACGATTAATGTTCAAAAAAACGAACCAATTAAAAATAATCTGGAAAGTCAAATTAAAAGGATTTTAGATGATAACGAGAATATAAAGTCAATTGGTATTGCCAGTACCGGTATCGTGGAAACTATCACGGGGACATCACTTTGTTCTCCACAGCGTGAGGATTTAAATGATTTTCCCATAAAAAAGTGTCTTGAAGAAAAATTCAGCCTTCCTGTTTATTTAGATGACGTGTGCAGAACGGTTGCTTACGTTGAGCAGAATCATGGTGTGGCAAGAAATTTAAAAAATTTTTTATTTTTTTATCTCGACGTAGGGATCGGTTTATCAATGGCTTTAGATGGCAAAATTTATCGAGGTCCTTTTGGTATTTCCGGAGAAATTGGACACTTTATACTTGATGAAAATGGTCCTTCCTGTGGTTGTGGAAACCGGGGGTGTTTAGAAGTATTTGCTTCAATTGCCGCAATTGTCCGTAATGCTAAAAAGTTTATCGAAAATGGTGTACAATCGAGCTTGCATAATCAAGAGATAAATATTGAAAATATTATTAATGAAGCGAGAAAGGGAGATAAACTGAGTTATCGGTTGATAACTGAATCGGGTGAACGTATCGGAGCAGTTGCAGCTCAAGTAATCAATTTTACTGGTATACCTCTGATTATTTTTGGAGGCCGGTTAAAACATGCTAATCAATTATTAATTGAGCCAATCCAACATATTATAAAAAAGAATGCTTTATCGGCACTCAGTCAAAAATTAGAAATGAAGATTTCTTCTTTGGATGACTGGTCAGGGGCGCTTGGCGCTTCAATGCTCTCTTTGTTAGAAATTATTCAATAAAAACAGCTGAATAAAAAATTTAAGGAGAAGGAGGGAATTATGGAAAAAATTAAAGCTGGAATAATTGGTACTGGATTTGTAGGATCGGTACACATCGATGCATTAAGACGTTTGGGTTTTGTCGAAGTGGTAGCGGTTGCCGAAGCGAATGAGGAATTAGCACGTAAAAAAGCAGCTGATTTTTTTATCCCCCGTGCCTATAGCAACTACTATGACCTCATCAATGATCCAGATGTTCAAGTTGTTCATAATTGTACACCTAATCATCTTCATTTAGAAATCAACTCCGCTATTATTCGAGCAGGAAAACACATCTTCTCCGAAAAACCCTTAGGTATGAATCGTTTCGAATCAGGCGAAATGTTGGAATTAGCCGAAAAACACCAAATTGTACATGGTGTCAATTTCAATTATAGGATGTATCCTTTAATCCAAGACATGAAACACCGGGTCCAAAAGGGAGAACTGGGGAAAATTAATTTAATCCACGGTTCCTATTTACAAGATTGGCTTTTTTATGAAACAGATTACAATTGGCGAGTTGAACCAAAGTTTGGTGGAGTAACCCGAGCAATAGGGGACATAGGATCACATTGGTGTGATCTCGCTCAAACCATTACAGGTCTCAAGATTACTGAAGTATTTGCTGATTTATCGACGATAATACCTATACGAAAAAAATCTAAAAATATCGAAACTTTTCGTGAAGACCGCGATCTTACTGATTATGAAGAAATACCAGTTCAATCAGAAGACTGGGGAGTGGTTTTAATTCGATTAGAAAATGGAGCAAGCGGAGTTTTTTATGTTTCTCAAGTTTGTGCTGGAAGAAAATGTTATTTTAATATTGAAATTAATGGATCTGCCAAATCCTTTTATTGGAACCAAGAAGAGGGTGATCGAATGTGGATCGGTTACCGTAGTCAACCGAATGTTTATTTGATGAGGGATCCCAACCAGCTTGATCCAAAATGTCGGGAATATACCCTCGCACCCGGGGGACATCCTGAAGGTTGGTTGGATAGTATAAAAAACAGTCTGTTGGCTTATTATCGTTCAGTTCTTGATACAAAAAAATCACTCGACAAAAAACCCGATTATGCAACATTTCATGATGGGTATGATATTAGTTGTATTGTTGATGCTATTGCAGAAAGTCATCAAACAGGAAAATGGGTAAAAGTTATTCGATAAAGGAGGAAGAATAATGACCGTCAAACCAACTTTTGGAGGACCAGGTTCATATGTAATTGGTGAAGAAGAGAAGAAAGAAGTGATGGATGTTCTTGAGTCGGGGTATCTTTTTCGTTATGGTTCAGAAGACGATCCCAACTTTAAAAAGAAAGTATTTACTTTAGAACAAGAATTTTCTCAACTAATCGGGGTTAAGCATGCTGTTGCGGTGAATAGTGGGACCAGTGCTTTGCTTACCTGTTTGGCTGCCCTTGGCATTGGACCAGGTGATGAGGTTATTGTTCCTGGGTATACATTTATTGCTTCTATTTCAAGCATTATTGTATCCCGAGCGATTCCCGTGTTAGCCGAAATCGATGAATCATTGACTCTTGATCCTGTTGATGTAGAAAAAAAGATTACCAGCAAGACGAAAGCCATCATGCCTGTACATATGCTGGGAAATCCATGTCAGATGGATGCCATCATGGATATCGCCCGTCGTCATGGTTTATTGGTCATTGAAGACTGTGCCCAGGCTGCGGGGGCATCTTTCCGAGGAAAAAGAGTTGGGAGTATTGGAGATATCGCTGCTTTCTCATTGAATGTTTTTAAAACGATCACAGCTGGTGATGGTGGTGTAGTTGTGACTGATAACGATGATTATTACGAACGTGCTTTTGGATTTCACGATCAAGGTCATAAACCTATGCGGGCTGGTGTCGAGGTTGGGAGGAGAAGCATTGTAGGTTTGGATCTTCGAATGAATGAATTAACTGGCGCATTTGCATTAGCCCAAGTTCGAAAAATAGATAAAATTCTTAATACACTTCGAGAAAAGAAGGCGAAGTTAAAAACCGCATTATCTAAGATTCCCAATATCAGTTTTAGAACTATTAACGACCAAAATGGAGAGTGTGCAACGTTACTTACTTTACTTTTTAAAGATAAAGCTACAGCTGATGCCTTTGGTGAAAGGGTTGGAACGAAAACCATTGCTCATTCTGGGTGGCATGTTTATAACAATATGGAACAAATTTTACAAAAGAAAACATCAACCCTCTATCCCTGCCCATTTGAATGCCCGGCTTATGGGAAAGATATTCATTATTTCGCTCATATGCTTCCTCAGACGGATAGCATTCTTGATCGGGCAATTAATATTAGTGTTGGTGTTGTTGATAAAGGTTTAGGTTCAGGGTTTGGGATAAACATTAATTCAAGTGATGAGGATATCCAAGCAGTAATAGAGAAAGTTGAAAAAATTATGAAAGAAATTTCTTAGAATTTTTGATTTTTTATTCCTTGGGAAGATGATTTTTTATGATTTGGAATTGATTTAAATAGAAGTTAAAAAAGGAGGTGATTGTTTATATAAAAAAGGAGTGTTCAATTAAGGATTAAAGTTGATAATTAACCAACAAATTTTTTAAGAATGAGGAGGAGACCATGAAACATAAACTTTCAACGGTTATTTTCATTTTCGTTGTAATGAGTTTGGTGTTCAGTTT
>JAAYUT010000135.1 GCA_012517485.1 Candidatus Atribacter fermentans | reverse complement strand
TTTTCAACTCCTCCAAGGTCATTTTTTCAAACCCAGATAAGTAAAGCATTGAATATAAAAGCGCTGAACCATGCCCAGCGGAGAGAACGAAACGATCTCGATTTATCCAACAAGGATTCTTAGGATTGATGGTAAGAAATTTTTTAAAAATAATATAAGCCATTGGAGCCGCACCCAAAGGCAGACCTGGATGACCAGAATTAGCTTTTTGAACCATATCCAAAGCCAACATACGTATGGTTTTAATCGAGAGTTCTTCAATGTTCATTTAAAAACCCCTTTCTTTTCAATTATTAATGTCCTGGTTTATTCTACAAAGCCATTGACAGTAATGGTTTTAACTTCATTATTTCCTTTTCCCATTTAGGGAAAAGGGGGCCTAAAAAACGTCATTGCAAGGAGTGCATCGACGGTGCAATTGTATGATTTTGATCTTTATTTTATTTCATTCCTGAAAATACCCATCTTTGGGGTTGATTTATGAAACCATTACAAAAGATTTAAATTTAAAAGCGTACCATTCATTGTCTTTTTAAAGAATTATTTTTACAAAATAAAGAATTGTCGAACCTCTTTATTATGCCATACAAAATCAAAATGAAAAAGCTCTTCAATAAAAATATCATTGAAAAAAAACTTACCAATTAGTCAATGGTGGCAAGGTTTCGGTTGGAAGTGGAGGAGGTGTTGCTGAAACTGATGGAGAAGGAGAAGCTGTTAACGTTGCGGTTGGCATGGGAGTGAGAAAAGGAGATGGTGTTGGTTGAATACCTTGAAAAGTCACGCCAGTGATGAGTGGAGAAATCCAGCTCTGAGCTTCAGTATAGAGGCTGGTAGGAACGATAATCACCAAGGCAGCTTCGGGTCGTTCATAGCTAATGATGAAACTAATATAGTCCTTCCCATCAGCTGCTTGAAAGCTTCCCACCATGGTGTTGATTTCCATCCTCCCTTGGACTCCTTCATGGGTCTGAAAAAGCACCGGCTGACCCAGCATCTTGCCTTGTTTTTGGGTTAGATCCTGATGGAAAAGGGTAAGAATTCCAGCTGTGTCACCATAGAGAATATAAAGAGTTCCTTGGTTGGGAGTATGGTATTCAGTGATGTTCGGCCACTCTCCTCCTTTACTCGATTGTGCGGGAAGCGAAACAAGGAATGACTCATCAGGCGCAGTGAATTCCAGAGGAGTAGTAACCGGGAAAGTAGGAGCTACAGTTGGAGCCACAACCGTCGGTAACGGAGAGGTAATAAGCTGGTATTGAACTCCAGTTACCAGGGATGAGAGCCAGTTTTGAGCAGTTGAATAGGATTCGGTGGGAATCACCACCACGAGACCATATTCGATGCCGGAATAGGTGACGAGGAGAACCGCATAACTTTTTCCATCAAGGACCTGGAACGAGCCAGACATGGTATAAAGCTGAATTTTTCCAGATAGGTTTCCAGCCTGGAACTGGCTTTCTCCGGATAAAGAACCTGGTCTTTTTATGATTTCATCGGAAAAAGCTTTCATCGTGTTTGCATAATCAGAGATGATGAGATAGAGATTGCCATTGTTTGGTGTCACACATTGGATCAGGTTGGGTTGTGAAGCGAGAAGGGAAAAACCATCAGGAAAATGAATGGAAAACTGACCAGTTGGGTCGGTATAGGTAGTGATGGGTTGGAGGGCTGGGGTAGGGGGAGGTGGAGTGATAACCGGAGTAGTCACAACCGGACCAGTTTGCTTGGTTTTTTGATAGGGAATATCAATATTAAAATAGAGATCACTTTTTTCATTTGTTTCATCAGCCTTGACCTGAATCACATGATAGTAATGACCATCATGAATCGTTGGTTCAATAACTTGCTCAACCGGAGTAACTTGATTTAAGGTCATCATGCCTTTTTCTTCCCAGGATGAAATAACCTTATAAGCTGTCTCAAAACTTTTACCATCACCCGACTCACTAATCGATGAAGTAATGTTGATAAACATCAACAAATGAAATAACATATTTCCTTTACCAGTTTCTTTGTAAACTTTGGCAAATAAATCATGTACAAATGGATTTAAATAGTCTTCCTCTAAAAGCTGGTTTCCTATCTGAATGGCTTCATCATAGCGTTGGTCAACCCAGGCATGAACCATTTGAGAAATATTGTCATCTCGTTCTTTTGATTCGGGCTCATACCATGATGTCTGGGTATAAAGCATCCTAAGCTTAGTATAATCTGTCTCGGTATCTTCTCCCTTTTTTATTTTTTCTACAATTGAGAGATACTCTTCATCAGGTGTGAGATTTTGGCTATATAAAACTGCCTGAGAAAAAAAATACAAACAAATGAGAATAATGATGAATATAGTCTTAACCATTCGAAAGGGGATTTTCATCTTTCTTTCCTCTCCTCCACTATTTTATTAGATCATTTACCCTGAAAATAAACGGGCATGGATAAACCAAGACTATACAAAATATTTTAAAAAAACGTTGGGGCGATATTTTATTGCGCCTGATCTTCATATAATGTCTCGACATGCCATGGCATGTCGAATCCCGGACTTTCACCCTCATCCTCACCTTCTCCCATCGGGGGAGAAGGAATTCTGAATTCTTTTGTTCTTTTTTCTCTTTACCCCTCCGTGGAAGTGGGTTAGGGTGAGGGGTAACTTATTTCCATCCTTATCAAATGTTTGCAAAGTAACAAAAGTACTTATCCATCTTCTTTTTTTTGGGATGGAACAGTTTCTAAAGATTTTGCCACTGACCTAATCATCCGACCAAAATAGATTTTGAATTTTTCCTGGTAAAGTTCACGGTGCGAATAACAAACAACAGCCCCGGCATAACTCAAATTGCTGGTTGCGGTTATCTCAACTCTAAGGACAGCAATCTCAACATGAATAAACATCTCTCTCCCCTGCATATATCCTTGTAAATCTGCCTTATAATAGGTGGGATAAACTCCAATAGCTTGGCTGGGAACCGCTCCTGATTCTTGGTTTAATAAGGAAAGATTGGTAAACTTCTGGTAAAGTCCTTGAGAGATATAATTAAAAAAATTATATCCATCTACCCAATTCCCCTGCCAGGCAGGTAAAACCAAAAGCGAAACCAAACCAGTTGAATCTTCATTAAAAGTAATGATTCGATTATACACATCGGCTTGAGCTTTCCAATTTAATGGATAATCAATGTCTAATCCCAAAAGAAGTTTATCCCCCGTCCCAAATTCCTTATAAACATTGAATTTACCCCAGGCGATTTGTGGTTTTATTTCAACTGGTTGAGGAGTTTGCACAACCTGAGGTGTTGGAATAAGAGGTCCAGCTTGGGTTGGTCCCGGAGGAGAAATGGTGGGAAAAATACTGGTGGTAGTTGGTTGGGGCGTTTGACTTTGAAAAGGCAAAGCGGATGGACTAGGAGTCGGTAAATTTAAAGAAGGAAATTGAATAGTATTCTGGGCTAACGTATTGGAAACAAACCAAAGATTTCCAGCAATAAATAAGCAAAAAAGGGAAAGGAAAAACCTTATTTCTTTCATAATATCACCCCTCCTTGAACTTTTATGAGTTTATTGATTAATTTTATTATTAAGCTTTTCAGCTAATGATTGATCAAGATTTTTCAAAATTTCATATTGCTTTAAGGCTAATGATTGATCACCCATCTGAAGATAGGTCAGACCCAAATAATAATAAGATATTGCTCTTTCAGGATTTAATTCAATAGCTTTTTTGAGAGTATCCACGGCTTCCTGGTTTCGATCAATATAATAATAAACATAACCAAGATCAGTATAGGCATATATATAATCGGGTTTGATGCGGATAGCTTCTTGGTAGGCAGAGATGGCATTTTCATATTGTTCAAGGCCTTCATAGGCAAGGCCAAGATTATAATAGGCATAGTGATTTTCAGGATTGAGATCTATCGATTTCTGAAGGGAATCAAGTGCTTCCTGGTACTTTTTCATTGAATTATAAACACGACCAAGGCTGTTATAGGTATCATAGTCAGGTTTGATGCGATTGGATTCTTGAAATGCTTGTACAGCATTTTCATATTGTTCAAGATCTTCATAGGCAAGTCCGAGATTATAAAGGATATCAGGATTATCAGATTTTAATTCCAAAGATTTTTTATACTCTTCAATGGCTTTTTCATATTGATCCTGGTTATAATAAAGAACTCCGAGATTGTTATGGGCATTGACATAATCGGGATTAATAGATATAGCTTTCTGATAAGCTTGCAGGGCTTCATTCAATTTTCCCAATTTTTCATAGGAAAAACCAAGATTATTGAATATGACCGGGTCATTGGGTTTCAACTCAGAAGCTTTTTTAAAGGCATCCGCAGCTTTTTGATATTGTTCTTTTTCAAAATATACAAATCCCAAGTTACTATAGGCATCAACATAACTTGGATCTAATTCAACAGCTTTTTGATAAGCAACCAATGCTTCATCCAAACGGTCGAGGTTTTCAAAAGCAAAACCCACCAGATTATAAGCAGTAGAATATTCTTTTTTTGGAAGAAGCTTACCGGACAATTCATCAACAGCTTCTTGATAAAGCTTTAACTGAATATAACAATATGCTAGTTGACCATAGGCAAAACCGAAATCAGGTTGATGAGCAATCGATTGTTTTAAAAGAGTTATCGCTTTTTGGAAGTCACCTTTTTCAATATAAGTAGCAGCTTCAAATGAAAGTTCATCCGAGCTAACTTGGGGAGAAGCAGTTGGTTGTAATGTTTCAGTTGGTTGAGGAGTTCCGGTAATTTGAGGTGGAGGAGTTGATTGAACTATCGGAGAAAACGAAGGCAAAGTCTCTTCTTTTTTCCAGGTAAGATTTTTAAAGAGAGATAACAACCAAGTTTGAGCCGCTTGATAGTTATCAGCAGGGAGCCACACTGATATCACCACATAAGTCCCTTCATAAACCGCCAGGAGCTCAGCACGTTTTTGGTCCTCTGCCAAATAAGAATAAAGAGTGAGCTTAGCCGGATGCCCTTGAACATCAAATTGACTAGTTCCATGAACTTGATAAACCCCATTCTCTACCCGACGGTCATATTCTTTGAGATATTCTTGGTATTTTTCTGGAGTTGAAAAGTTAGCAATCATGACTTGACCACCATCTGGGGTAGTCCCTACCATCCCATTGGCTTCAGGAAGGAATCGATAAGGTTGATTGAAATAAAAGTCTTCTTTGAAAGTATAGAGAAAATGAACTCCATCAGGAAGTTTGAAAGAAAATTTTTGATCAGGATCAGAATAGGTACTATCAGTTATTGGTATTTTTCCTTCCCAATTGATTCCCTTAAAAAGCCCTAATAACCAGGGACTGGAAGATTGATAAGCTGCAATTGGAAGATCAATAACCACTAATGCAATATCAATTCCCTGATAGGTTGCAACCAGGGTCAGGAGCTCATCCTGTTCAGTTTTTCTTGAATAAACTTTGATATTCCCAGTTTTTCCGTTGGAGGTAATCGAACTTTCTCCCCGTAAAGCCATTTCTGTTATATGCTGAGAGAGGTAAAACTGCAAGTCTTGGGAAGATGGGAAACTACGTATTTCTAAATAAGCCTGTTCATTGGGGGTATGGTAGTTTGCACCAATCATACCTCCATTGACAATATAAGTTGAAAAAGTAAACCCAACCGGGAAATAAAGGACAAATTTTCCCGATGGATCGTTATAAACCAAGGTAGAAACTTGGGTCGGAGCAGGAGTTATTATTAACTCTGGCGTTCCCGTTGCTGTAGGAATTGGAGTGGGAGTTATTTCCAGGGGAGGCGAAGGTGTAATCTCGACACCAGGCGAAACTGTCTGTTGGGTTATCTCTACTCCACTTAAATCTGCTAATTGTTTTAACACTTCAGTCCCCTTTAATTTTTCTGACATGAAGGCATAATCAATAGCTTTTTTTCCTTCTGCATCCGTAATGGTAACATCAGCTCCTGCGTCAAGAAGCACTTTTACAATATTTATATCGTTATTCATACCTATTGCCCCCATTAAAGGCGTTACATTCTTTGGTCCAATTTGATTCAAATCAGCTCCATTTTGAATCAAAGTTTGAATAACCCTTTCGTTGCTGTTTGCCATTGCTGCCCAAAATATAGCTGTAAAACCATTTTTATCCTTTAATTGGACATCGGCGCCATTCTTAATTAAAGCTTGAATAACCTCTGGACCATAGGTTTCATTGTTCTTAGCCGCCCATATAAGTGGGCTAAAACCATACTTATATTCCGTCACATTGACATCTTCTTTGGCACCATGATCCAATAAATATTGAACCAAAGTGACATCCTTAAAATCAGCAGCTAACATGAGGGCATTCATACCTTCCCAATCAGTTAGGTTAATATTAGCGCCAGCTTCAACTAAAAGGGTAACTATTTCCTGAGCTGATTCATTTAGTATAGCGCTCATGAGAGGGGTCCATCCTAAATCCTCATCCTGGCAGTTGATATCCGCACCATTCTTAATTGCTTCTTTAACTTCTTCGGGAGTTCCATATTCACAGGTAAACTGAAAATCATCACAAGATAAACTATCGTTTTCCTGAAGTTGACGATTCACATCATTACTGAATGTTAAAGGTGTCTTCTCTTCGGTAAGAATTATTTCGTTTAATGAAGGAGGCGTCTGAGCCACGCTGAAGGTCGATTGAGAGTTCAGAATGAATAATAGAATGAAAATTCCGATAATGAAAAATTTCATTTTCATAGATATCCCTCTTTTTTGTTGGTTAGTTTGGGAAAAAACCCACTTTATAGCATCTGGAAGATTCAAAAAAACAATGAGTAGACCATTGAGGGTTTTATGAAGAAAATCATATTTTATAAGTCATATCAATAGACTATTTTGTCAGGTTCCCCTCTTTTTTATTATATCTCAAATTAATTATGGTGACGAGTATAATCACTTCAATTTTTAAAATCAGATTAGGATTTTAAAATATTTTTTAACCATACCTGTAACAAATTCCCCAAAAAAATGATATAGTTACTCAGTCAAAGCACAACCAAAAAGTGCTAATACAAAAAAGGGGTTGTTAAAATGACAGCAAAAAAACTTATTCTTGTTAGCTTCGTAGTTGCTTTCTCTCTTGTGCTCCTCTCCGGTATTGCTCTCGCCCAAACGACCAATTATGTAAATGCCATGGATACTGCTAAAATGGCAGATGAACTCAGTACTTTTGTAGCTGCTGTTGAAGCCGCAGGTCTTGGTGATAAGCTGAATAATGGTCAATACACAATTTTTGCTCCAACTAATGAAGCTTTTGCTAATCTTCCCGAAGGAAAGCTTGATCGACTATTGTTGCCCGAGAATAAGCAAAAATTAATTGAAATTTTAACGTATCACGTCATTCCAATTCGTCTTTCTGTTGACGATTTCCGTGAAGGAAAATCTTATAAAACATTGAATGGTCATATGCTGAATGTTCTTTTTACCAATCCACCAATTTTAGTAAATAAAAAAATCAGTGTTATTTCGTCTTTAGCTGCTTCAAATGCAATTATTTATTTTGTTGATAAAGTTATTCTTCCTCCTGAAGGAAAACCATCGAACTAATTGAATCTTATTGATAATTCTATAAGAAGCCCTCTACAAAAGACTGTAGAGGGCTTCTTCTTTAATCAGTAATTATCATCATGCTTTTAACGATTTTATCCACAATCTGTTGGTATTGGTCAAAAAGCTGAGATTGGTGGCTGAATGTTGTTATATAAACATTATCCTCAATTAAACACCATATTGTGAGATATTTTTGAGTATCTTTCCCCATAGACATAGTATATATCAGCTTATAAGCTGGATCATTGGAAAAAGTTATATATTCATCCTCATTAAATTCAGCACCTATTTCTTGTAAAGTTTCTCGGTTTTGCGAAACAAACTCTGTTAAATTCATTTTTTCATTAAAGAGCGGTGAAAAATGGTAAGTAAACATTCCAATTCCATCAGGTAAGACAAAAACGACTCCTCTCTCTTGTGAAGTATAATTTGTCCAATTATCAGGATACACAAATGATATTTTAAAGAGCTCATCATGAAAATAGGTCCAGCCCTCATACAGATTTTGATTTTCTGAAGCAGACAAATATTTTGGAAAAGATATCTTTATCAAGATAAAAAGAAGAAAAATAAATGCTATCTTTTTCGTCATCAAAAGAATCCACCTCCTAAAATTAAAACACCTTAAAGAAAGAATCATCCTTGATTGACTGATTAGAGGCTAGAACGAATGGTAATAATATCGGCGTCTTCAACGATTTCATCTTTTCCGGCTAACTTCCATAATCCCGCCTGTTTAACCTTTTCTTCACTCTTCAAGCGGATAAAATCAGAAAATTTTATAACTTCCGCTTTAATAAATCCCCGAGCTAAATCAGTGTGGATTTTTGCTGCTGCGGTTTTCATAGTCGCTCCTCGTTCTATGGTCCAGGAGCGCACTTCATCTTTTCCAACGGTAAAAAAAGAAATATATCCAATATGATCAAAAACAACTTGAGCTAAACGCTGTATTCCAGATTTCTGAATGCCTAATTCAGCCATAAAATCTTTCCTTGCTTCTTCATCGAGGTCTATCAATTCAGATTCGATTTTTCCCGACATAATGAGAAAGGCAAAATTTTGTTTAGTACATTCATCCAAGATTAGTTTTTTCCCTGGAAAGTTATCTTCCATTAATTGCTCTTCATCAACGTTCACAACAGTAATTATCGGTTTTAAGGTAAAACATGCCAGTGACCCCAACAATTTTTTATCTTCGGTGGTTAATTGGAGACGAGAAGCAAAGTTACTATCCTCCAATTCTTTTTGAATCAAACCTAACAAAATCTCTTCTCTTTCTTCTTCGAGAGTCGGTTTTTTCTTTCTTTTTTGCTCTTGTAGACGAAGAATCCGATTTTCGACAACTTCCATGTCCCTTATGATAAGTTCAGTTCGAAGGGCTTCTAATTGTTGTTGAGGTGTTTCAGCGCCGAATGGGAAAGGAACTTGGTCATTTCGAAAAGCTCTGATTACCAATAAGAGCGCATCAACATTTTGAATCATTTGAAATATTTTATTTTTTTCTTTTTTATCTGCAGTCATGTCAAAGCTGGGTATATCAACAAAATCTAAAGTGGCATAAACTATCCGGAGTGGATTATATATTTTTGCCAGGGTATCTAATCTTTCATCTTTAATTCGAGAAATTTTTTCATCGGCTTCAGTTTTATAAGAACTATCATAAGGAATACCAGCTAAGAGAGAAAATATGGTAGTCTTCCCAGTTAAGGGAAGACCAAACATTCCAATTTTCATTTCTATCCTCCTAAGACAAAAATATTTCTATCCTGAAAATACACGGGTATGATAAATCAAGCCCCTACAAAAGAATATAAAATGGAGGGGCGCAATGTATTGTGCCCGATCTTCATATAATGTAGCAATATGCCATGGCAGGTCGCTTACCGAGGTTTCACCCTCATCCTATCCTTCTCCCATCAAGGGAAAAGGAATTATGTAAACTCAATCAATTAAATATTTTACTCAATCATCCCATCATTGAAGATATCAAAATGAATGGGTTTTTCTATCTTTTCTTTGCAATAAGCAACACAAACTTTAACATAAACTTGGTAACGAATAATTGTGTGCTCTGGCTTATTGAATTATAACACCGTGAGTTAAAAAAGTATTATGGGCTTAGCATTGAGAGGCAAATAAATAAAAGTTTTTGGAGGATATTGTTTTGTAAAAAAATGGCGCCCTCAAGCGGATTTGAACCGCTGTCGCCGCCTTGAAAGGGCGGTGTCCTTACCAGGCTAGACGATGAGGGCGCACATATATATTTTACTAAGTCGAACAAGCAGTGATTATTCTATAGAAATTATCCTTTAATATCAAGACCCTGAATCAAAAATTCTCAAAAAATTTTAAAAAAGCCCGGTTTTGCCGGGCTGAATAATCATTCCTTAATGATTGCACTTGTGGGACAAGAATCGATTGCTTCGTCAACACATTCTTTGTTTTCATCACTTCCAGGTTTTACAACGCTTTTTCCATCATCATTCATTTCAAAAACATCGGGACATACCTGAACACATAATTCACAACCAATACAAGCTTCTTCATCAATTTTTAGAGCCATGAGCTATTCCTCCTGTTTATGGTGTTGAAAAATCACGCAACATTATACCATATCTCTTTTTAAACCAGAGTTAAATTGTAAAAAAATTTAATAAAATTAATAACAATTTTCACTACAAATATATTTGTCGAGCCAACTCTTTTCCTTTTTTGGTCTTAAAAAATTTATCAATAAATTCCTCAAGCCTGTTTTTTTTAATCTTTTCATTTTGTAAATTAACCAGCATATCCGCTTCAATCAAAATTTGAAAATCAATTCCATCTGCCTTGGAAAAATTGTGATGATTTCCCACTATATAGGCAACTCGTTCTATAAATTCTGGCTTTTCCTCAGCTTGTTTGGTTATTTCTCTTACTAAAGGTGGCCCTTCTATATGCTGAAATTTACCTGCTCGAGAACCATGCTTTTTCTCGGCTGCTAATATTCCAATATCATGTAATAAAGCAATTACTTCGATGCGCCTTTTTTCTTCTATACCTATGCCGATTTGATCGGAGGCAATTTGTTGGACGTATTCCAAAACTTTTTTGGTATGATCAATCATATGAACATCATCATGTAAAATTTTTTCTACTTTTTGCCAGTACCAATTCACATCTTGAGCCATTTTTAGTCCATCTCCTTTTCTGTTTTTGGTTTCATCTCATCCATTATCTTCCGAATTTCCATCTCATTAAAGCCATAATAATGACCGATTTCATGTAAAATGACATCTTGTAAAACTCGCGGCCACTCTCCATCGTTCTGAACCACTTTTTTCAAGTTTTCATAAAATAACGATATTCGATCGGGAAGAACAAAAGTATACCCTGGACCTCTTTTAGGAAGAGGAATACCCTGATAAAGCCCTAATATCATTGCTCCATGAAATTGACGTTTTATTTCAGGATTAGGTCGATCCTCAATAATAAACTCTAAATTTTTAATATTTTCTCGAATATGATCTGGGAGCTGATCGATAATTTCCCGAACTATTCCAATAATTTCCTCTCTTTCCATAATGTCTCCACTCCTCTATTCTCGACCTTTCCCAGAATCCACCAATTCCATAAGTCCTTCGGGATAAGGTTCAAAAAACCGCTGATTTTTTAAATAAGGTTCATCAAAACGAATAACCCAGGAACGAAGGAGCTGAAGGTTGGTTGCAAAGGTGCTTCGACCCGCACGATATTTCTCTAAAGAATCGAGAAAAAAAGCTTTTTCATTAGTTTGAAGCCGGGTAGAAAAATAACCCAGGGCATGCATAAAAACATTGATCATCGAGGGAGTTTTAGGTGGTCTGAAAAGAGCTTTTAAAAGATGAGATCGATAGTCTTCAAAAACTTCTTTTATCGGCTTTTTATTCACTTGAGCAACAATTCTCCCCATCATCCTCATTTCGCTTTGATTATAAGCCATAAGAAGTAATTTTAGTTCGGTATGAAATTGAACCAGTTGATGTCGTGATGGTTGAATGCTCAGTTGGTGAAAATCTGCCAAAACAAATAAGGATGTATAAAAATGATCTCGAATTTTTAAATTAGATAAACGCCCTTCATCCTCAATTGGTAAGAAAGGGAATGTGTTTAATACTGCCTTGCCAAAGAATCCTTGGGTTGTCCCTATTGATGGTCCTTTATCCATAGTTTGATAGATCTTGACCTCTTTTATTCCACAAGAAGGGGATCGTCCTTTCAGAACAAACCCGTCTACCTCAGGTAAACGATGCAAAAATTCCAGGGCAAATTGTTCCATTTTTTTAGAATAATCATGGCTGGTTGATGGTTGTACCAGCCTCAAATCTCCATTTATAGACACTATGCGTATTGGATCACGTGGAACTCCTAAACCAATAGCCACTTCAGGACAAACCGGAACAAAATGAACATAGGGTTTCATTTTTTCGATAAAATCAACTAAAATCATTTGACCATTATACCGACAAGAATCAAAGCCTAAACACTTACTAACCACCACGGTTGGTTTGGAAAACTGCATCAACTCAATCCTTCCTTTCTGTCCCTTCCAGGTCTTTAATTTGAGAGATGTATTGATCAACGTTAAATTTCGAACGACTTCCCCGATAGCTCATGTATCGGATCTTTCCAAACACTGGTCTTTCAGGCCAGGCGCGGTCATGCACACCTCCGATACTCCAAGCAATGCCAGTATATCCATTTGGATCTCTTCCATCCAATTCATATCGATCATTTAAATAGATGGCGTTCTCTAAGGCAACTTCAGGAGTTTCCGACCATTCTAAAATTTTTTTCGCCCAATACATCCTCAAATATCCATGCATTTTACCAGTGAAAACCATTTCTTTTTGAGCTGCATTCCATAGCTGATCATGAGTTTGAGCCTTTTCAAATTTTTCTAATGAATATTGATACTCTCTCTGATCTTTACGGTGCTGATTGAGAGTTATTTGCGCCCAGGATGGGAAACCAATAAACTTATCATAGTTGATATTGTACCAGCAATAATTATCCGATAGTTCCCGTCTTATAATGACTTCTTCTAAAAAGGCGGCCTTTTTATCCCTTGAAACCGAGGCTTTTTGGACTTCCAAGGCAATTCTTTGCGCTGATATTTGACCAAAGTGGAGAAAGGGTGATAGATTCGATTGAGCATCTGCGTTTGGATCATTACGCTGAGAGTTATAGAATTCAAGCTTTTCTTCAAGAAATTGTTGGAGGTGTTTCACCGCATTTTTTGATCCGGAGCTAAAATGAATGACCGGCGGAACGGATGCGTCTCCTGGACACTGAAGAAGTAATTCGTCCCAATGCACTAAATTCCCTTGCCAAGATTGATGGGAAGCCTTCATTTTTATAGGCGGAAATTCATCGAGGAATTCAGGTAATAATCGTGAAATTTTGGGTCGAATCGTATAAGCTCCATACTCTTGTTTGGAAGAAGTAACCCACACCGGAACAATATTGTGCGCATCGACTTCATGGACTTCAACTGGGGATATTTCCATTACTTGATCTTTCCATTGTCTCTTAATTCTGAGAGGATCAAAATCAGTGATCAATAAAGAAGCTTGATTAATTTTGATAAAATCCGGTAATGTGTAGCTTGGATTCCCTTTTAGAAGGAAAAAGGGAATTTTAAATTCCGTAAGCTCTTCGCTCACTTGCTGTAGTCCTTTTAACATAAATTCATATTGACGTCGAGTCGCACCAAGGAAGTCATCAACTAAACAGAATACCACTCCGAATGGAGTCTTTTTTAGGGTTGCTTTTTCTAAACCATAGATAATCGCCCAGTTATCTTTAACTCTCTGGTCTCGGCTCATCCAATATACAACCGGACCATTTCGTTCCGGCCCGTTTCGAAGTACGCGAATCCGTTTTGGATTCATTCATTACCCTCTTCCTGAAAGTCCTTACTAAAAATTCGTTGGTTATTTGAATCCATTTTTTGCTTTGACTCTCTGATATTTTTGCGAGGAATAAAAAAGATCTAATTTACTCATTGCTATATTATCCCATATATCATTTGAATTAATAAAAACTAATATAAATTAAAAGAGTTTAAAAACATTAAGAAATTTTAATGAAATAAGGGATCATAGTCCATAATGCCAAGAAAGCTTTCAGAAAAAAATTTTTTTA
>JAAYUT010000134.1 GCA_012517485.1 Candidatus Atribacter fermentans | reverse complement strand
TGACCTTCTCCCATCGATAAAGCCTGAGGGGGAGAGGGGGTGAATGGGTGAGGGGGAGAAGGGAAAGCTATAAAGTCCTTAAGAAAAGAATTATTTTACGTCATTGCGAGACCTCGTTTTTTGAGGTCGTGGCAATCTCATGAGTTCGCTTTTATTATTTATTTTTGTTGAATTGTGGAATTGAATAAATAAGATTCTTATAATGTCTAGTAAAAAACGCCTCCCTCTTCAGAAGGAAAGAATGGCTAAATGAGAGATTGCCACGTCGCTTAGGACGCTCCTCGTAATGACGGAGTAGGGGAAAATCATCTTTCTTGGTGCTTGTCACCTAAGTTATTAAGTTATTTCATGAAGGATTTGATTCAACATTGATTACATAAGTGTCACAATCCCAGAATCCTTGGTGGTTTTTCAAAAAAAGTTAATGCAAAAGTTAGAAAATTTTTCTAATCTGATATTGATCCATTTAAAAATACCTACAATTTTGAGTGTTTTTGGACAACTTCATTCTAACCGACTTTTTGGAAATTGGCTTTTTTAATTTACACAATTATATAGACTTACCTTTGTATGGTAAAAAGCTTGTAATTTTATTAGAATGGAGGTAGAAAAAGTTTCCAACTATGGAAATAATGTTTTTGTTTTATTAAAAAATTTTAATAGTGAGGATATTTATTTGTGAAGAAAACTGCTAAAGATTTAACCCAAGAAGAATTAAATAAATTTAAAGTTTGTTATCGTCAAAGAAAAATCCAACAAGACCTGAATTTAAAAAAGAGATTTGATGAAGCCTGGAGAGTTGCACGGGAGGCAGCCCAGGTTCTTTATAAAAGTTATCAAGCAACCAAAGTTGTAGTCATTGGATCACTCCTTGATCAGTCCCGATTTCATCTTTGGTCGGATATCGACCTTGTGGTATGGGGAATACCGGATGATATTTATTTACGAGCTTACGGAGCAATGATTGATTTTCATCCTCATTTTAAAATTGACCTCATTAATCCTGATGATTGTTCACCTTTACTTCGAGAAGTTATCCAAAAGGAAGGTGTAGAAATTAAATGAATCCATATTTGGTTGTGGCGAGTAGGGTTCAGTGCGAATTAGAGGAAATTAAAAAAGTTACAGAGAGAATACAACTTGGCTGGGAAAAGGCTCAAAAAACTTCGGATGATTTGTATATTGATAGCGTGGCATTGAACCTCCATGATTTCTATAATGGCTTAGAAAGATTGTTCGAATTCATTGCAGAAAATATTGATGGAATGAAGCTCTCTGGAAACCGTTGGCATCAAGAACTTCTTAGGCAAATGACATTCGCGTTAAATGGGATAAGACCAGCAGTTATCACTCATGAGCTATCAGAAAAGTTAGATGAATATCGATCATTCCGTCATCTTGTAAGAAATATTTATGCACATCAATTTAAGCCGGAACGAATAAGACATCTTATTGAAAATATTTCGATAGTTTTTAAAGAGTGTGAAAGGCAATTAAGCGAATTTTGTCAATATTTAAGGAGTTTAGACTCTTCACCCTCATCCTGACCTTCTCCCATCGATAAAGCCTGAGGGGGAGAGGGGGGTGAATGGGTGAGGGGGAGAAGGGAAAGCTATAAAGTCCTTAAGAAAGGAATTATTTTACGTCATTGCGAGACCTCGTTTTTTGAGGTCGTGGCAATCTCATGAGTCAGCTTTTATTATTTATTTTTGTTGAATTGTGGAATTGAATAAATAAGATTCTTATAATGTCCAGTAAAAAACGCCTCCCTCTTCAGAAGGAAAGAATGGCTAAATGAGAGATTGCCACGTCGCATAAGACGCTCCTCGTAATGACGGAAAAGGGAAAAATCATCTTTCTTGGTGCTTGTCACTTAAGTTATTACGACCTTTTGTATATTTTCTGGATAAAAGGGCATGGATTTTTCCGGCAAATAGGGAAGGAACATCATAGCTAATAAAAGAAAGTGGAAAATATTTATTGATTATATGAGATTGAGTTTGAGCACCTAACGGGGGGTTTGT
>JAAYUT010000019.1 GCA_012517485.1 Candidatus Atribacter fermentans | reverse complement strand
TTCAATAAAAGATTTATATTTAAAAAATTCCTCGATTTTTTTTTCAAATGGAGCATCCGAAACTAAAAAATTATCATCGGGTAGCCCTGCTGAATAAAGTTCACGTCTCATAAAATGATAAAAGAGGATATCTGACAAATCGCTACACTGGGGTTGATCTATAGAAATATGTGAATGAACATCAAGAATTGGTAATTCTTCTAGTGACTGAAATATGTTTTCATAATATTTCATTTCTTAAACTCCTTTTTTCAAGCCTTATTCAAGTAATGCTTAAAAATAATGAAAACAAATTTAACGTTTTACTCGATAACGGTACATATTCATCCAAACTGCTCCCAAAATAACCAAACCACGGATAACCATTTGAATATAAGGAGATACATTCAGTAAGGTCATGCCATTAAGGAGTGTTCCTATAATCATAGCTCCTAATAAAGTTCCAAACATCCTTCCTTCTCCACCATATAAATTGGTACCACCAAGGATAACTGCAGAAATGACATCTAATTCTTCACCCTGACCAACTTGTGGAGACCCGGTACCAAGACGAGAAGCCATAATAATTCCCCCTATCGCGGCAAGAATTCCTTGGAGAATAAAAACATAAATTAATGTTTTATCGACATTGATCCCGGATACTCGTGCAACTTCTTGGTTTTCACCAACTACTGAAACATATTTTCCAAATTTCGTTTGGGTAAAAATAAAGTAACAAATAAACCAAATCACGAGCATCAAAATAATAGGTGTTGGAATAGGGCCAATAAATCCTCGACCCAAAGCACGAAAACTTTCTGATTTTATATAAATCGGTCTTCCTTGTGTATAGATAAAACCGATCCCGCGAAGGATGCCCATAGTCGCTAAAGTAAGTAGAAAAGCCGGAATTTTCTGCTTAGCAACAAAAAAACCATGTAAAACACCGATTAAAAATCCAATAGCTAAAATTGCTGCAAACCATAAACCAGGTAGATAATTTTCTTGACGCATGAAAGCAGCTGCCGTGACACCAGTTAATGCAATCACTGAACCAACACTCAAATCAATCTGAGCTGCTGTAATAACAAAAGTCATCCCAAAAGCTACTATGGCGGTGATCGAAATCTGTCTTCCAACATTCAATATATTTTCCAAAGTAAAAAAATGAGGAGAGGCTATCGATAAAAACAAACATAAAAAAATAAAACCAAGCAACAACCCATAATTTTCTAAAAGATATAGAAACCATCTTAAAGTTGATGTTTTCCCCTGATTCATAATGAAAATCTCCCTCAACAAGTTATTTATTCAAAATTCAAAAATTAACTCGATTTTTAAATAAAACTGTTATTTTTCATAAAAGGGCATCTGAGAAATCATCACTCATTGAAAAAAAAGGATTGACAATTAAATTAAGCACTATTCTTGTCAAACCTCTCTCCAGAAACCATGAGCTTCACAATATCATCACGGGTTGTGTCTTTTATAATTCTATCTCCAACTCTCATCCCACCCCTTAAAACGATGGCTCGATCAGCAACTGAAAATACATCTTCAAGATTATGGCTTATTAAAATAACCGAGGCGCCATGTTTTTTTAAATCTAAAATAATTTGACGTACTTTTGCGGTTTCTGCAACACCCAAAGCTGCAGTTGGTTCATCCATAATAAGAATTTTCGCTTCCCAGAAAACGCTTTTTGCAATAGCTGTTGCTTGGCGTTGCCCTCCTGATAAAGTTCCTACTTTCAGTCTTGGATCTAAAGCGATTCGCAATCGTTCTAATAAGGGTTTGGTTTCCGCTTCCATTTTCTTTTTGTCTAATACTTGAATAGGGGTTTGTAAAATCCTCTTCATTTTTTCTCGACCAAGAAAAATATTCTCAGCAATGTTTAACTTGGTTGCTAAGGCTAAATCTTGATAAACAGTTTCTATCCCCAATTCCTTAGCACTCGCAGGATTAGTAATGATTACTGGTTTGCCGTAAATAAAAATTTGACCTTCGTCAGGAGCATATACACCAGAAATAATTTTAATTAAGGTGGATTTCCCTGCACCATTATCTCCTAATAAACCAAGTATTTCATTAGGATAGAGCTCAAAGTCAACCTGGTATAATGCTTGAACTGATCCAAATTTTTTCGATATCCCTTTCATTTTTAGAATAGGTTCAGTTTGCATATTGTTCCTCCTCTTTCTTCATCGCTCCTCCCTCATTCATAAAGGTAAAATAGTGAGAAAAAATTATATTTGCAATCCCACCTTCAATATTTTTTCCAACCTATATTTATATTTTATAAGTTAACTTTTTCAATTTTGCTCTAAATTTAAATTGGGGGAGAAGGGTAAAAATACCCCTCTCCCCCAATTTTTTCACTACCACATCTTTTTTTTCATTCTATTGCTCATTAATATTCAAGAATTTCTAATTCTTTCGTGGCCTGTTCAAGATTGTCAAGCGAAACTAAAAGAACTGGGATAGTAATTCTCTTGGGGATTTCTTCACCTTTTAATTTTTTCAAAGCTGTCTCAATAGCTGTGGAACCTAAAACTATTGGTTGTTGAGCAACGGTAGCAAATAATTTTCCATCTTTTATGGCTTGTACCATTTCAGTATCAATATCTACACCAACCACTTTTACATTTGCTCCTGCTGCTTCTACTGCTGAAACAGCACCCATGGTACAAGTCTGGTTTCCACCAAATAAGATATCGATGTCTTTATTAGCAGTCATAATATTTTCTGCAACTGTCATAGCATTCTCACGAAGACCTTCTTCAACGTTTTGTTGTGCTACGATTTCAACACCTGGTAACTGAGTGACTTGATCAAGAAATCCCTGGGTTCTTTGTTGTTGAGCAACCGAAACTGCCCACCAAAGTACACCAATCTTGGCTTTCCCGCCCATTTCTTTTTCGATATAATCTTTTGTCCACTTCCCCACTTCGGTCCCTATTTGGTAATTATCAGAACCAATAAAAGTCACAACTTTATCAGTTTTCAACTCCATATCAGCAGTGATAACCGGTATCCCCTTGGCAACTGCTTCTTCAACGACCGGCACAACACCTTCAGGGTCAACTCCAAAAAGAACAATGGCATCTACTCCTCTTGTTATATAAGTTTCTAAAGCTTTCACTTGGGCATCGAGTTTGGCTTTGGGATCATCCAACAACATTTCAACACCAGCTTTTTCAGCAGCTTTCTTCATACCGTTTACAACGTCAATGTAGAAGGGGTGTTCATAAGTAATGATTGATGTTCCAAGAACAATTTGTTTCTCTTGAGACACTGCACTAAAAGTCAAACTGAACACCAAACTCATTACAACGAAAATGAAAATAACCGTTGAAAGTTTATGTTTCATGGTCTCCTCCTCATTCTTAAAAAATTTGTTGGTTAATTATCAACTTTAATCCTTAATTGAACACTCCTTTTTTATATAA
>JAAYUT010000018.1 GCA_012517485.1 Candidatus Atribacter fermentans | reverse complement strand
TAATATAGTAATGATTCCTTGATTTTTAGCGACGCCTCCCGTAAAAACCAATGGGTAAGTGATGTTCATTTTTCCGGCAAGATTTAAAACTCTTTTAACTACTGATTGGCAGACGGCACGAGCCAGATCCTCTTTCTTTTTTCCCTGAGCAATTAAACTGATTAACTCTGATTCTGCAAAAATTGCACAGGTATGTGACAATTCAATAAATTCTTTTGATTGGTTGACCAAGGTTCCGTAATCTTCTAACTGAATATTTAAAACCTGAGCCATTAATTCTAAAAAGCGGCCAGTTCCTGCCGCACATTTATCGTTCATCATAAAATCGATCACTCGACCGTTTTTATTGAGAAGAATTATTTTACTATCTTGTCCACCGATATCGAGAATCATCCTTGCTTTAGGAAAAAATGCTTGAACACCCCGAGCCTGACAAGTGATTTCACTGATCTGCTCGTCAGATTCTACCTGATAACGACCATAACCGGTAGTAATAAAATATTGGACATCGGATCGAGAAAGATGCGCCTTTCCTAAAGCAAGACCGAGAGCTTCTTCTCCAATTTTTTTGGGATTCACTCCACTTGCTATAAGAACACTTGCAATAATTTCCTTTTCATCCACAATGATTGCACAAGTAGATTGAGAGCCAATATCCAGTCCAGCAAAAACCATGGTTTACCCTTCCAGTATTTCATGAAATGCTTCTATTCGTGTGCGAAGCTGCTCTTCTGAGTAGAACTTCTTATCAATATGATCTCCATCTAATAATAACACGGGATAACCTTTTTGTTGAAGAGTTTTTTTAAGGAGAAAATTCATTCCTTGACTTTGACGACATCCCCATTGATTAAACTGAATAACTCCATCGGCTTGAAATTGTTCGCACCAATCAAGAATTCTTAGTATTCTTTTTTCAGGAACAGTTAGGTTTTGACTAGAGATTATTTTTTTTGCAAGGGATTCAAGGGGTTTTTCTGTTTCTAATGGTTCCCAAAAGATCGATGCGAATTCGTCATAAACTACACCGAAATGATTTTCATTGAGAAGAGCGGTTAATTGATTGGGATAAAAGGGCTTGAGGTGAAGCCATATCAATCGATGAAATTTGTTGGACCGATTTTCAATTTTCTGAAGGTGTTCCAAAAATTTTTCGAAAAAGAATTTTGAGGATGGAGATCCGAGAAATTGAAAGTAATAAGGGAGGTAATCTAAATTTTTAGTTGGTGGTTGAATGGCAAAATTCTTTTGTTTTCTTAATGCTTCAATTTGATGAATGATTTTGACAGTCGAATTTGATAATGAAAATGAGTCTTCCCAGTGAAATTGGCAATTGAATTGTGATGAGATTTGTGACGTAATTGAAGAGAGTTGGTTTTTGACATAAATAATTGCCTCTGAGGTTGTCTGGTAAGGTACATCAATTAAAAAACATGGTATTTTCCAAATATCGGCTAAGGATTGGAAAAACCCAGCAGTGCCTCGACAGATGCTGGTAGTTGCTACTAAACAATCGGGGCGAGGAAAGAGTTTCAAAAGACTCATTCCCACTCCTGCTCGGTGATAACTACAGAGGTCTTGAGAATACCAATTTTTTTCGGCGAATTCTAAGGGAAAATGCTGAAAACCAAGTGCAGCAACTAATCCAACTGTGATTTCAGGATAAAAGGGAATGGCACCAGCAGCATGAATAATTTCACAAGGGAAAAAAAGGCTGGACCAAATTACCGGTCGGGAATGACTATAGAGTTCACGGACAGTTTTAATGGTTAATTGGTAGGATATCTGAGGCAGGTTTGGTTCAGGGAATTTTTTCTTTAGCCAACACTCATAGATACCAAGCAGATGGAAAAGGCTTTTTCTATTTGCGAAAAATCGGGCAAGCGAAAGAGCTGTTGAGGTTTTTAGTTTCATTGGTTTGAGAGAACTTCCCGAAAAGCATCGATGCGAGTTTCCCATTGTCCTAATGAGGAATAGGACATATCGTGTTCAAGGGGAAGGAGGGGTATTTTTATATGCTTTTTTAAAAATGAGAGGTCATAAAGCGTTTGATCGCAAAATTTTGGATAAAAATAAACTATACCTTGCAAACCGATTCGATTGATGAATTTTTGTAAAATTTCTAAGCGTTTTTGAGGGTTATAACCAGGACAAGGAACTTTATTTACCAAATACCATCGAGATAAAGTGTCGAAAGCATCAGATTGGCGAGAGTATTCGATTTCGGGGAAGACGTAACGTCTCATCCCAATAGCTGAGCCATCAAAAACTCGAAATTCCTTTTCTTTCAATAACTGAATGATATTTTCAACAAAAAGATGAGAAGCAAGAAGAAAGATTGATATTTTTGAAGAATTTGTTGAATCCAAGCTGCTTTGAAATTGGGTTTTTCCCTGAAGCAGAGAGTTACCAGAAAGTTCCCCCTCTAAGAAAGCTTGGCTTCGAGTTTGTTTTACAATAAAAGAACGATCAAGAATGACTCGAAGGTTTTCAGTAAAATTTTGTTGAGATAACCCTTGCAAGGAAAGAAGTTTTTGGGTTAAATCGTTGAGAGAGTGATGAAAAAATTTTAAAGATTCGTGGTTATTTACCAGAGGGATATGAAGATAATGACAGGGGATTTTTGTTTGAAGAGCAATAAAAACGTCATAAAGTTTTTTCCCAGCATCACAACACCCTCCAAAAATGATAAAATCCAAGTCCTGATTCTTTTCAGTGAGGAAAGAATTGAGAAGGATTTTGGAGAATGGACAAAAAGGAGTAGGAAGATAAGGAATAGCATGGTTTGTGGAAAGTGGTTCTGGATGTAAAAAGACCGGTGTTGCATTACAAGATTGGATTATTTCTTCTGGTATATAGGTACAATAATATCCGACATTCATCGCTTTCTCACTTGGTATGATGCAAAAATTGAGACTTGATTGATCAAGTCTTATGGATATCTTTCAGAAAATCAATCGAAGCACCCAAATCACGATTCCAATAAGAAGGAATAAGATGAGAATGGGTGCAGCGATAATAGCAACACCGGTGAAAAGGAGAATTAGCAAGATTGCACCGATGATTACCAAAACACCTGCGATGACAATTGGGAAAAATCGAAAAGCCAAGATAATGAGAAAAATTACCCCAAGAATGGATAAAATCGTTCTCAATATTTTTCACTCCTTTAATTTTCAGTCGTGTTTTTTCTAATTAAATCTTGCAACATTTGCAAAAGACGTAAAGATTCTGGGTTAGATGAAACCTTTGAGGTAAGAATTTCCTCTGGATCGACGCTTTTTTGATAAAGTTGACGATTCGCTTGATGGTTTTGCTTAATCTGTGCCCCTTGAACCGATAGACCGATATATAAACCCCGAGACTGTGAATAGGAATAAATTGACGAATCTAAATTTAAATCGACTTCAGCAGAGAAGCTTCTTCCAATTGGTCCAGCAGCAACACTTACATTTCCTCCCAGGGTTAAACCATCATTATAAAAAATATCCATTCCTTTCTGGTTCATAATTAAAAGAATCAAACTGGTAGATTGAATTCCAACTTGTGGTCCAAAGCTTACTCCATATATTTTATAAAAAGCTGGACCATACCAGTTATTTTTGTTAAATTCTTTTCGGTAGACTAAACCATCACCATATTGAGCACCTAAACCGAGCCCCAACCGCACTACCTTGGGGAAAATAGCAATGGCTTCAGCTTTTTCCAAAAGGTAGAAGAATACATCCCGCTCGGGAATTTTGGAAAGGTCGTGAAGAGCATCGATGGATTGACGAATTATTTCCTCGTTTGCACTAACAACAGGTCTCAGAGAGAAAAAAACTATTAAAATGAAACTCAGCAAGAGTAACCTTTTGGTATTATTCATTTTTTACCACCTTTACTCAGTTAAAAGGAAGTTATAATACTATTCTCTTTCAACCTCGCTGTTATTTTGAGAAACTTCGCTTTTGGCGTGAGAATCATATCCACTCATTCTGTCATTCTTCGTTTACTTCAATTTCATTCCCTGTTGAGGAAATCATAAATTTCATAACTTTTCCAGTTACGGTTTGAGGGAGTTCGGCAACAATTTCTACAATGCGAGGAACTTTGTGTGAAGCTAACTCTTTTCGGCAAAACCTTACGATTTCGGCTGGATCAATGGTCGTATTTTCATTTGGTACGACATAAGCTTTAATCATTTCACCACGAGAAGCTCTTTGAACACCTACCACGGCAGTACGGGCAACTCCTGGATATGACATAATAACTTCTTCAATTTCTTGAGGAAAAACATTAAAACCAGAAACAATAATCAATTCTTTTTTTCTGCCTTCAATGTAAAGTAAACCTTTTTCATCAATTTTTCCTAAGTCGCCGGTGTAAAACCATTGATTACGGAAAGAGATTTGATTTTCTTCAGGATTATTATAATACCCTGGTGAGATGGGATCCCCAGAAAGAATAATTTCTCCAATTTCACCCGCGGGCAATTCTTTGTCATTGTCATCAACAATCTTGAGATTGATGGCTTTGATTACTGGTCCTGCTGACCCCGGCACTCGTGTGAGAGGAGAAGGGTTGATAGAAACGACTGGAGATGCTTCGGTAATTCCGTATCCCTCCATGATATTTAATCCAAAGCCTTTTTCGAATGCTTCTCGAACTCTTTGGGGAAGCGCATCACCGCCACATATAGGAAGGCGGAGAGGACTTAAATCAAAGGGAACTTTAGCACGGGCTCCGGCTAATATTGAAAAGACAGCTGGAACTCCCAAAAAAACTGTTGACTGGTATTTTTTGAGCGATTCGATGAGATTGTTGGCAGGATAAAGCGAAGGAACGATGGTTAATGTCATCCCTTTGGCTAAGGGAAGGATATAAGCAATTGAAAAACCAAAAACATGAAACATCGGTAGAACTCCCAACATGCGATCTTCAGGATAGATATCAACTAAATCAAAGCAGCTATCAATGTCAGAGAGTATATTTTTATGAGTAAGCATGACCAATTTGGGAATTCCGGTTGTCCCTGAAGTTGAAAAAAAAGCGGCAATTGGTGAATCAAATGATGGTAAATCGTCAACCGCTGCATTGATTTTATCAGGGAAACTTATTTCTCCGTTTTCCCCTATAAAAGCAAAGGGAAGTCGATCGGCAAGCTCTTGATGTGGTGTTTGGGCTATTAGTAAACTAGCATTGGCATTTTGGAAGATTTTTTCAACTGATTTGGGAGGGTATTTTGGTGAGAGCAGGAGTGGAATAGCTCCAATTTGGAAACAACCAAGGATGAGACGCAAAGTATGCCAGTGATTAGGAAGCACAATGATAATTCGCATTCCTTCTTTTACACCAGCTTTTTTCAGTTTTTGAGCTTCTTTATCAATCTCAACTACGAGTTCATTATAATTTATAAACCAGTCTCCCATCGATACTGCGATCTTTTTCCCATATTCCTGACTCATTTCTCGAATTCTTTCGGTTATAGTCGTTATCATACTTTCCTCCTCAAAGCTTGTATAGAATAAACATTTGCTGATATATACTGAGTAAAATAAATTTCTTTATGTATTTTATTCCATATTTCTTATTTCTGCTACTATCCAACTATTCTTTATTCAGTAAATAAAAAAACCAATTTTTAAAAAAGAATATCTACAAAAGTCATAATAAAACATTGATGAAAAGGTAAGAATTGTTAAAATAGACAATCATACCATTTGGTGGTAACCGCTGAGAACTGATAAGATCGATTGAGTGAAGATGATTATTTTATAAATTACCACTCCCATCTCATGTATATAAAGTATGATTGGCACTCATGTTGCTTAGTAAAATTAGAAAAGATGAAAACGCCTTCCCCCTCGCTTACACCTCTCCCACCAGGGGAGAGGAAAGAAAGTTATAGTGATTCTCACTCAGAGGAGCGAGGAAAAAAGAACAAAAGAATTCCGAGTTCCTTCTCCTGATGGGAGAAGGTCAGGATGAGGGTGAAAGCCCAATCCGACATGCCATGCATGTCACTCCATTAATTAAAAATAGGCGCAATACATTGCGTCCCTGCATTTTTAATTCTTTTATAGGAGCTTGATTTATCATGTCCATGGGTTTTTAAAATAGAAACAAAAGACACCCTCCCCGCCGCAAAGCGGCACCCCTCCACGGAGGGGAATTGTTGAATTCATTCCCCCATTGAGGGGGGATTCAGGGGGGTGTGCCTTTTTCTTTTTGTTCAATTTTTTACCCATTCCTTTATTTATAGGATAGACCCTCATGCTGATTATGCAGCACCAGTTGAGGATGAAAATCCAGTAAAAAAAATCAATTTCCCCCTTTCGAAAAAGGAGTAAGTGAAATTCGAATTTATTCCTAATCCGTCATTGCGAAGAGCATCCTATGCGACGTGACAATCTCTTCCACCCAATCTGTCATTCTGAGAAGTCCGGTGACTTTGACCGGACGACGTGAGAATCTCATCCTTTCCAATTCTATGATTCCGCAATATTACTAATAATTAAAGATGACTCAAGAGATTGCCACGACCTCAAAAAACGAGGTCTCGCAATGACGTATTGAGTTGATGAGATCCTCACGCGGGAAAGCACCGCTTAGGATGACAGAACTGGATAGTCGTCAGCTGCTATCC
>JAAYUT010000133.1 GCA_012517485.1 Candidatus Atribacter fermentans | reverse complement strand
TTTTGAGAAATGGTGTATGATTCTTATGAGCCATCGGATATTCCTCCTCGATGAAGTTTTGTGTTTTGTGTAATCTTCATTTTGGAGTCTCCGGTGGCTTTTTTCAAGGTGCGAAATTGCGAACTTTAGTATACGCTATCATGCCTCTTGGTTAAGTTATCAAATTTTGAAATCACTCAATTGTCAATAGGTTCATTTTAATACAAAGTTGGGCACTCTTCATAATAAAATATGAAACCAAAGAGAAATGAAAAATCAGGTTTTGTTTTGCTATGGTATATTGCTCCACTAATCAGGCGTATTCAATAGTACCCTTATGTAAAATATATCTTTGTTTAAGGCTTGAGTAAGAAGACTGCCTTTAAATTAACTGGATATAAAACAAAAGGAAGACTTGGTTTTTTAAAATCACAAATTTTTCAACTACTAAATAATGAGCTCAACAAAAGGAAATAATCACAGACACTAAAATGAAAATAGCTTAACCAAGCCTTTTTTAATCTTACTTTGCATTTGACATTCTATTAAAGAGTTGGTAATATAAGATCACCACGGGTTCTGAGGTACTGAATACCGGAGGATGGAAAAAAGAATCTTTTATCCTGAAGGAAAGAGATTCGAAGTCTTTCTGAGAGGAAAGATGGCAGTTCTATCCTGAAACGCTAAGGATGAACGAGTGGCCATTAAGCACCTTAGCGGGAAGAAGGTACAAAGTTCGTTAGAATCCGTGGCTTTTTTATTTTAGAAATTTATTATAAATAAGGATAGCTTAGAATAAACTTACTGAAGAACTTATTTTTTAAATTATTTTAACCCTTTTTAAAATTTAAAATAATTCATTTCTCTAATTATAGAATTATTTAACAATTTTTATCTTAGTTCGATCCAAAGTTAAAATAACTGCTACCATTGTAATGATACCAGTAATTATCATTTGATAATAAACATCGATACCTATTACATATAAACCATTTCCCACTAAAGTAATAATTAAAGTTCCCAGCAAGGTATTAAAAATACCCCCTACCCCACCAGTAAGAGCGGTTCCTCCTACTACCACAGTAGCAATTATTTGAAGCTGATATGGGGTTCCGATAGTTGGATCTCCGCTTAACATTCGAGATACTAATACTATAGAAGCTAAAGCAGCTGAAAGACCAGATAAGGCAAAACAGAAAATCTTATTCCTATCTACATTTATACCACTCAGCAAAGTTGCTCTTTCAGAGTTCCCAATAGCTGCAACATATTTTCCAAAAGGGGTTGAATTTTGAATTAAGAAGAAAACCCCAAAAAGAATAAAAGCTAAAATATGAGATCCTTTTATAATTCCGATATCAAAAGTCAGTGGACTAAGAAGTGAAAAAGCTTGAGAACGCAAACCGATTGGACGCCCACCCGATATAATTAACGCTAAGCTGGCAAATACACCTGAAGCACCAAAGGTTCCTATAAAAGAAGGGATTTTAAGCCTAGTAAAAACTAATCCATTGATTGTTCCCAAAAGAAAACCTAAGCCAATTGTAATGATATAGGCTAAGGATCCAAAAGAATTGAGGGCTAAAACAAAAATAACTGTTAGCAGAGAAAGCATTCCACCTATTGATAAATCTATGCTTCCAACCATAATCACAAAAGTCAAACCTATAGCTGCGATAAAATAAGTGGCTGCATAATCTAAAAGCGTTCCGATATTATAACCAGAAAGAAAAGCTCCTGGATTAGAGATGGCCAAAGCAAAAAAAAGTACAATAACCACACTCAAAGCTAACAATCTTCCCTTGTCCACTTTTATCCCCCTTATATTGATATCAATACATAAATTAATTTAAACAACATATTGAATGAGATCTGAAGGAGTAGGTTTAGAAATATTAGCATCCAAGATACCGCTAATTTTTCCATCTTTCATAACTAAAATCCGGTTAGATAAACCAATATCTTCTTCAAAGCTATCTCCCATAATAATCATTGCCATTCCGTTTTCAGCTAATTCTCTAATCAGGCTATAAATTTCATGTTTCGCCCCAACATCTACTCCACGGGTTGGGTGGGACATGATGAGTACTTTAACATTGGAAAGTAACCACTTTGCAATAACAACCTTTTGCTGATTACCTCCGCTTAAGTTAAAGCACAAAACTAATGGGGATGGAGCTTTAATTTGAAGCTTAGTCATCATTTCTTTTGTGAGTTTAAATTGTTCTTCTCTTTTAATAAGAAATCCTTTTTTAAGATGATGAATAATGGGCAAGGTAATGTTTTCAAATAAAGGAAGATGTAGTACTAAACCTTCGTTTCTTCTATCTTCAGAAATATAACCAATACCCAAGGAAAATGCTTGAGAAGGTGAATTTATACTTTCTGGTTTTCCTTCAATTAAAATTGTCCCAGAGGTAAGTTTGGTTTCACCATATAGAGCTTTACACAGCTCTTCCTTTCCAGAACCAACAGTTCCACAAAGGCTAAGTATTTCTCCTTGATGCAATTTAAAAGAAATATTATAAAAAGAGCCGGTTTTTGTACAATCTCGGATTTCTAAAACAACTTTATCAGTCGGTTTTCTTTGTTTTGAGACTAAGTAATATTCTTCTTGTAATTCTCGACCTACCATTTTTGAACGTAAAAGATCTTCGGTAACATCATTTTTTAAAAAACATCCAGCGTTTTTGCCGTCCTTAAGCACATAAACCCTATCACATAATTCAACAACTTCTTTTAAACGATGAGAAATATAAACAAAAGATACCTTTTTCTTTAATTCTCTTAATTTGGCGAATAGCCTTTTAATTTCTTCCTCTTCCAAAACAGTTGTAGGTTCATCAAGAATAATAATAGGATTTTCAACCTGAATTTGCCGAGCTAGCCAGATATTTCGGGCAATTTCTATCATTTGACGTTCCATAAAATTAAGCTCATGCAGGTAGGCTTGGAGAGATAGTTCAATACCAATTTCTTGCAGAATTTTTTTTGCTTCATTCAACATAGTTTTTCGGTTTAATAAACCGTTATGCGTAAATGTTTTTTCTCGGCCTAAAAAAATATTTTCATAAACCATCATGTTCGGCAAAACGGCTTGTTCTTGAAAAACCATTCCAATTCCCAGCGTTCTTGCTTCTTGGGGATTTTTAATTTGGACTTTTTGATCTCGAAGGGTAATTTCACCCTGGTCACATTGATAAACACCAGCTAAAATTTTCATTAATGTACTTTTGCCCGCACCATTTTCTCCAACTAAGCCAACAATTTCATTTGGAAAGATCTCAATATCTATTTTTTCCAGGGCACGAACTCCCGGAAAAGACTTTGAAATATTTCTCATTATCAAAATTGGCTCCATAAAAATTAACCTCCCAAAGGTTCGGTTAAAAAAAGCCTCGTTATTTCATAATTTTTATTTTTTTCCGATCAATTGTTAAGGCAACTGTCGTAATTAATATAACTCCGATAATCCCCTGTTGGACATAGGGACTTACGCTCATTAAAACCATACCATTACGTAAAATTGTTAGTATAAATACTCCAATGAGAGCACGAGGAATATTGCCTACTCCACCAGTTATTGCGATACCTCCTAAAACACATGACCCAATAGAATCAAAGGTGAAACCTAAGGGGGCTGTAATGTCTCCTGAACCTAAACGGGCGGTTAATAAAGCTCCAACTATTCCATAGAGAAAACCACCAATCAAAAATACTTGGGTTTTAATTTTAGATGTTGGAATGCCAAGGTCTTGAACAATAGTTTCATCTCCACCCATGGCTAAAATATATCTTCCAAAAGTAGTCCTTTCGTTCAAAAACCATATAACGAAGAATAAAAATAGTGCCAATAAAAAGGGGAAAGGTAAAAAACCTAATTTTCCAATACTTAATTGACGGAAAGTCCAATCAGTAATCACTACCGGATTACCACGAGTTATAAGAATACCAAAACCTGTGGTTACGTATCCAATACCTAAGGTGACCATAAATGAAGGTATTTTGAGACGAGAAAGAATAAAACCACTCAAAAAGCCAAAACTAGCTCCAACAGCTCCACAAATTGCTAATGCAAAAAATCCAAAGTTATTTGAATTAGAAAAATTTTTTACCAATAAACTGGCAATAACACCACATAAACCTACCACGCCCTCTACCGAAAGATCTATACTTCCCATCATAAGAACAAAAGCTAAGGATAAGGAAGTGATTATAAGTAAAGAGGCTAAATCTAAAATATTGAACAAATTTGATAAAGTAAAAAAATGAGGGTTTATAAAACTAAAAAAAATAATTAAAACAATTAATGCTAAAAGGGAAGGATTTACTGCAATTTTACTAACCCAATTTTTTTTATCATTAGAGAATTCAGCTATTTTTACTTCCAAGTTTTTTATCCCTCCTTAATAAATTTAGCCCGGTAGAATTTACCGGGCTAAATTTATTTTTATTGAATAATTCTATTCTTTTATACCCCTTACCCATTTTCCCCAATAATCGTTCCAATCATATTCTGGAGTTCCTTCCACATAGTTTTCTATATACCAATCAATGTTTTCTTGGGTAATTAAGATTGTCTGGGCAATCCATTCTCTTTTATTTTCTGGAAGTTCTTCCATTTTAATTTTACCTTGTTTTACCGCTAAGGGTATGGATAAACCCATTCCTCCCTGCCAAAAAGCATCAGATGCCACAGTAGCGACAGCTTCTTTATTTTTAATTGCTGTAATCATTTCAGGTATAGCATCAACACCTGATACTGGAACTTTACCCACTAAT